>SDZZ01000011.1 GCA_004173255.1 Chitinophagaceae bacterium
CCCTCATCTTGCCGGTAAGCACCCATATCTCTGCACTCCGCGGAAACGCCCTGTTGGCGGAATCTGACAACGCCTGTGTTTTCTCCCTCAATGCAGCATTTGCAGCAGAGTCGTACGCAGGTGTGATCCGAAGGGCATGCAGTGCGATCAGCATTTTTTCTTCCGCGGTGGCATTGACAGCGAGCAGCTGCGCGCGGTTCGAATAATTCCAGCTTTCAGTGCTGTCCTCCATGCTGGCATAGACCTGGCTGAGTCCCCAGCTGACCATGGCCGAGCTGCTGTCTTCCCGGAAAGCTGAATAAAAGGATCTTGCTGCCTGTACGTATTCAAAACTGTACAAAAATGCCATGCCCTGGTTAAAAAATTCCTGGGCTGTTGGGCCGGAAACGGTAACAGGAAAATGAATGCTGCCGATACCCTGCTTCAGTGTTATCGGTGTATTGAGATAATCAAACGGCACATAGGCCATATCAGGCGAGCAGGACAGGATGGACCGTCCGGCATAGAGCGACTGGCGGCTGGCAGGCCCCGGATTTCCCTGGTCAGGTGCAGGGGAAAAAAGGTCGGCCAGCCCGAGCAGGCAAAGGACCAGCATTACCGGGAACAAAGGTGACTTGAACATGCAGTTTTGGTTGGTTGGTGAATGGTTGAAGGGTCCCGGCAATCCAGCGCTTCGATCACTGCCTGAAGTTAACTTATTCCACGTCAGGATTGCCCCAATAGTTTTCCCTTTTCCGTAAGCCGGTTTTCCGGATTCAGCATACCCGGAGCGCAGGATCACCCTACTTTCGCGGTCATTAAAATAACCCAAAAAAATCATGGGCCATCAGCCGAACCGGTAGTGCCGGCAAGGTGCCGCGAACGCGCCCGCCAAATTCCCCTTATGAACCGTAAAGTCATCCTGACGGCGATAGCCAGCCTGCTTCTTGTTTCGCAACTGTTCGCACATGCTATGTGGATTGAAACCAATCCGTCCGGCAAGAAAGGCATCAGCCAGGAAGTGAGGGTATATTTCGGTGAATTCGGCGACAAGGACATTACACCGACCGCTACCTGGTTCTCCGATATCAGCCAGTTTTCCCTGGTGCTGGTTGCTCCCGACGGCACAGAAACCATCCTGAAGGCAACACCAAAGGAAATGTATTATTCGGCTTCATTTACCCCCACGTCTGAAGGTGTCTATAGCCTGGCCATGCACCATGTGGTTAAACAGGTTTACAATGGTATGGTGCTCGATTACAATTCTTCAGCCACCGTACAGGTGGGGGCCGCCAATGTTAAATCTGCCCGCCCATCCAGGAATGTGATCGCCGTGCTGCCCACTGTAAAGGCTTCCTATGTTGCCAGCCAACCCATCTCCATCCAGGCATTTTTTGAGGGCAGGCCTGCCGGGCAAAAAGAAGTGGAAGTAGTGGCGCCGAACGGATGGTCAAAGAAATTGTATACCGATAGCCTTGGCTTTGCCAGTTTCACGCCACTGTGGGATGGTAAATACAATGTCGAATACACTTCAACCGAAAAGAAAGAAGGGGACCACCAGTCCGAGAAATTTTCCAGCTGGTATTACTGTTCAACCATGATCATTACCGTGGGCAGGCCATAGCAGTGATTCCCGCTTGCCGGATGTATTTTTTATCTTTGTGAAAGGTTTACATGCCCTGGCAGTTACTGCCAGGGTTCAATATTGTTAAAGGGTTTATGGCTGCAGCAAAAAAGAAAAGCTTCGGGTTCAAAAAAATGGTTGGCTGGTTACACCTGGTGCTCGGTCTTTCCTCGGGCCTGGTCATTGTTTTGCTGGGCATTACCGGTTGCATACTTGCATTCGAACAGGAGATCCGGAGTGTTACACAGCCTGCTTTTTATACAGCAGAAAAAAACCAGCCGGTCTTACCGCCCACTATACTCCGCGCGAACGCCGAGAAAGTCCTTGACGGGCACGTTGCCAATGGCATTGAATATCCCGGCGCAGGGAAATCGGCCATCGTTTCCTACTATGATGCCGATCATTACTACATGGTGGCACTCGATCCGTATACAGGCGAAGTGAAGCAGAAAAAAAATATGAACCGCGATTTTTTTCGCGTGGTGCTTGATGGACATTTTTATCTGTGGCTGCCTGCTCCCATTGGCCAGCCGATCATTGCTTCTGCCACGCTTATTTTCCTGGTGATGCTGATCACCGGCATCATACTGTGGTGGCCAAAAAATAAAGCAGCGGCTAAACAACGGTTTTCGATTAAGTGGTCGGCCCGATGGCGCCGCAAAAACTACGACCTGCATAATGTGTTGGGATTTTACATGTCATGGATCGGGATCATCCTTGCCATCACCGGACTGGTATGGGGTTTCCAGTGGTTTGCCGATTCATTTTACTGGGTAACCAATGGTGCCAGTGGTCCGGGTGAACAGGTATTTGCTTCGTCCGACACCATGCATGTGTCCGATGCCCGGCAGGGCGTGATGGATTCAGTCTGGTCCCTTACAAAAAAGCAGGTTAAAGCAGATGAAAGCATCAGCGTATATTTTCCATCCGGCAATACCGGTACTGTCGAGGTTTCGGTGAACCACCGTCCGGGTACGTACTACAATACGGAAGGCAACAGCTTTGACCAGTACACCGGCAAACGGCTGGTTACAAAAGGAACCTATGCGGGTAAATTTTCCGATGCAAAGCTGGCAGACCAGATCAAACGGATGAACTATGATATCCATGTGGGCGCCGTGCTCGGCATTCCAGGCAAAATACTGATGTTCTGTGCCAGCCTCATTGCGGCCAGCCTGCCAGTGACCGGGTTTTACATCTGGTGGGGACGGAGAAAGAAAAAGCCGGTGCCGAAAATTCTGGAGCGGGCTGCTGCCTGACCTGAGCGCGGGGGCAACATCCATTGTACTTCCTGAAATCGCCTTCATCCTGCATAACGGCACATACCAGTACAATTCCCGGCAGGGAACGACCAGTTTAGTCCACCTGATTATTGTTTAAACGGCTCAGGCAAGTACATCATTGAAGTCGGACGTCTTATTAAAAACCGCCCTCGCGAAACTGCACATGGGAACGATCTTCATGCCATGCTCGCGGGCATACTCCACTCCGCGGTGCACCAGCTGGTAACCCACCTTTTTGCCTTGCAGGCTGTCGTCCACTTCAGTGTGTTCAATAACCATTTTATCGGGCGATGGCGAGGTGTAAACCATTTCGGCTACAACCTTGCCATCCTGTTCCACATAAAACATTTCTTTTGAGCCGATAGATTTTTGCTGGATGAGCATCATTAAAAGGTTTAGGTGAGGACTTGCAGGCAGCTTTAAAGGTAAAATTTAAAAATTTGCTGGATTAGAATTTCTGGTCCATATTTGCTGCTCAGATGAAACAAACAACAAATAATATGCAGTGGTGGTGGCAGTCAAACGCTGAACGGGGTTTGTAATGTCATTACTTTATTTATAAGGTATCATTCCCCGGATTTATCCGGGGTTTTTTTTTGATCAACAAGGAAGGAACAATGAGAACAATAGAAGTGCAGACCGAATGCAGGCGCCTGCTGGCCGATATCTACACACCGGTCGGGATTTACCTCCGGTTGCGCGACCGGTTCCGCGATACGGTCCTGCTGGAAAGCACCGATTCACACGCTGCGGAAAACAGTTATTCTTTTATCTGTATCAATGCCATCGGGGGTATAGAGATCAGCGATACCGGCAGTATTGAAACAAAACTTCCTGGTGATCCGCCTAAGCGGGCGGGTTTGTCCGACCTGCAGGCCGTGCCGGCATTGGTATGGGACTTTATGTCGAGGTTTATCATGAAAGAATCCGGCATGAAGGAAGGTCGTTTTGCCCAGGGACTGTTTGGTTACACCGCATACGATGCCGTGCGTTTTTTTGATACGGTTAAACTGGACAATCATCCCGGTGACCCGGTCATACCGCTGATGCGCTACCGGTTTTACCAGTATGTGATCGCATTCAACCATTTCAATGATGAACTATTTATCTGTGAAAATAAAATTGACGGATTGCCCAGTGACCTCGAAAAAGTAGAGTCGCTCATCCGCAGCAAGGATGTTCCGGTATATCCTTTCTCCGTCCGGGGCAGCGAACGCTCCAATATGACCAATGAAGATTACCGTCAAATGGTGGAAAAAGGGATTGCCAGCTGCAAACGGGGCGACGTATTCCAGATTGTACTGAGCCGTCGGTTTGAACAGGAATTCCATGGAGACGAATTCAATGTGTACCGTGCGCTGCGCAGCATCAATCCGTCACCCTACCTGTTCTTCTTCGACTATGGCGATTATAAACTGATGGGCTCATCACCCGAAGCACAGATAGTAGTGAGGAACAACCGGGCAGTACTTCATCCGATTGCCGGTACCTTCAAACGATCGGGCGATGATGTGACGGACAAACGGGAAACTGAACGGCTGCTGGCTGACGCCAAGGAAAACGCCGAGCATGTGATGCTGGTTGACCTGGCAAGGAATGATCTCAGCCGGGTATGTGATGATGTACGGGTCGACCGTTTCCGGCAGGTACAATATTTTTCGCACGTGATTCACCTGGTAAGTGAAGTGACCGGAAAGCTGCGGGAAGCAGCCAATCCGTTTGACCTGATGGCAAGGACTTTTCCCGCGGGCACACTCAGCGGTGCACCCAAGTTCAGGGCCATGGAACTGATCGACTCTTATGAGCCCACTGCCCGTTCCTATTATGGCGGTGCAATCGGGTTTATCGGATTCGACGGTACGGTGAACCAGGCAATCATGATCCGCACGTTTATGAGCCGGCAGAATACACTGACCTACCAGGCTGGTGCGGGCGTGGTGGCGGCGAGTGTGCCGGAAAATGAACTGCAGGAGGTGAATAACAAACTCGGGGCATTGAAAAAAGCAATTGTGATGGCGGAGGCGATAGGGCAATGATATTACCCGTCGCATGATTGCAAGGCACTAGTGAACAATAAAAAGAATACACGTGGCACATATACTGGTTTTTGATAATTATGATTCGTTTACCTACAACCTGGTGCACCTGGTGGAAAAGATCACGCACAGCAAGGTGGATGTATTCCGCAACGATGGCATACCGCTGGAAAAGGTAAAAGGCTATGACAAGATTATCCTGTCGCCCGGTCCGGGCATCCCGTCCGAAGCGGGTTTGCTGCCGGAACTCATCAGGGAATACGCTTCCTCCAAATCGATCCTTGGTGTATGCCTTGGCCATCAGGCAATCGGTGAGGCATTTGGCGGAACACTGCATAACCTTTCTTCTGTTTACCATGGTGTGGCCACCCCTGTACGGTTAAATGAAGCGGGGGAAAAAAGCGCCTTGTTTGCCGGGCTGGGCAAGGAACTTGAAGTAGGCCGTTACCACAGCTGGGTAATCAACCGCGAAGGTTTTCCGGATGAACTGGAGATTACCGCGAGCGATAAAGAAGATTATATAATGGCTTTGCAACATAAAAAATATGACGTCCAGGGTGTGCAGTTCCATCCGGAAAGTGTGCTTACGCCACTGGGTGAAAAAATCCTGAGGAACTGGTTGGCGCAGTAACCGGGGTGGGAAGACATTGGCGCATTACCATTGACAGACGCCTTCCCGATACCCGCTGCCAACAGGAGAGGCCGGATAACAAGGCCATTTGAGAATCCAGTTAAAGACAAATGATGAAAGAAATCTTACAATCGCTGTTCGAGCATAAAACACTGACAAGGGCACGGGCCTGCGAGGTGCTGACCAACATCGGTCAGGGCAAATACAATGAACATTCCGTTACGGCCTTCATGACCGTATACCTCATGCGCAGTATCACGATTGATGAATTGCTCGGGTTCCGGGATGCATTGCTGGAACTTTGCCATCCGGTTGATCTTGGTAACACAGAAACGATCGATATCGTGGGTACCGGGGGCGATGGGAAAAATACGTTCAATATTTCGACCCTTGCCTGTTTTATTGTTGCCGGCGCGGGCCAGCCCGTTACCAAACATGGTAATTATGGTGCATCGTCGGTCAGTGGGGCGTCCAACGTGATGGAGCAACTGGGCTATAAATTCAAGAATGACAGCGTTGCTTTACAACGTGAACTTCAGGAAGCCGGCATCTGTTTCCTCCATGCACCGGTGTTCCATCCCGCATTAAAATCGGTTGGACCTATCCGCCGCAACCTGGCCATCCGCACATTTTTCAATATGCTTGGCCCGCTGGTAAACCCCGCCCGGCCCGCCTTCCAGCTGGTGGGTGTGGCCAATCCGGAAATGGCCCGCATATATAATTATGTGCTGCAGCAATCCGGCCGGCCGTTTACCATCATCCACAGTCTTGACGGGTATGATGAAATTTCGCTGACGAATGAAACAAAAGTGATTACCCAATCGGGCGAACGGATCATGACGCCGGAGCAACTGGGTAAACGCATGGTGAATGCTTCCGATATTGAGGGTGGCGATACGGTAGAAGAAGCCGCCGCCATCTTTACGCGGATAATCCGGTCCGAAGGTAGCTGGGCGCAGAACGCAGTGGTGCTCGCAAATGCCGCAATGGCCTTATTTTGCACCGGGAAATTCAAGAATTACGAGGCCGCCTACGCTGCTGCAGTCAATAGCCTGGAGTCGGGCAGTGCCCACCGGTCACTACAAAAATTAATCGCATTGCAATGAGTACGATCCTCGACGAGATCATAGCAAATAAAAGAAAGGAAGTGGAACGTTTGAAGCCGCTCAGCAGCATGCAGCGTTTCCGCAAGGAAGGTTTTTTCTGGGAAATTGCCAACCGTTCCATGGTAACCAGCCTGACGGCCGATGGCAGTTCGGGTATCATCGCGGAATTTAAAAGGAAAAGCCCAAGCAAAGGATGGTTCAAGCAACCCGAACTGGAAGTGGAGCCGGTAGTAGGCCACTACAACCGGCTGGGTGCTGCGGGTATCTCCGTACTGACCGATAAAGATTTTTTTGGCGGTGACCTGGACGACCTGATCCAGACCAAGGTCATCACCGATGTACCGGTACTGCGCAAGGATTTCATTATTGATGAATGGCAGATCGCGGAGGCAAAAGCATTCGGTGCCGATGTGATCCTGCTGATCGCTGCCTGTCTCAGCCCGCAGGAAGTGCGCCAGCTGGCCGTCTTCGCCCGTACCATCGGACTGGAAGTTTTACTCGAAATCCATAACGAAGAAGAACTGGGTCATATCTGCGATGAAGTGAATATGGTGGGGGTAAATAACCGCAATTTGAAAACATTTGACGTGGATGTGCAGGTGTCGCTCGACCTGATCGGCCAGATCCCTTCGGGTATGGTGGCCGTTGCTGAAAGCGGGATCAGTAAACCCGAAACGATCGTAACTTTAAGGGATGCGGGATTCCGGGGTTTCCTGATCGGTGAAACATTCATGAAAGAAGAAGATCCGGGCAAAGCATTTTATGAATTTGTCGGACAACTGTAACAGGACTGTTACTGTTGCCCTCAAAATACAGTTCGCTGAACAATTTGTTGAATTGCCAGTTTATACTGCACTAGTTATGTGAAAGATTATACTGCCAGTAATAAAAAACTGGCCATATGAAGAAAGAATCACCGGTAACAGTACGCTGGTCATATGATGGAACGAATCACCAGTAACATTAAACTGGTCATCTGAACGATTGAATTGCCAGTTACATTAAACTGGTCGGATTATGAACGAAACAACAGGTAGCCAGGAGTCAGGTAACAGCAGGAGGAAAACCCGCATCAAAGTGTGTGGTATGACCCTGCCCGACCAGGTAAATGCACTGGATGAAATGGGAGTCGATCTGGCAGGGTTTATTTTTTACCCTAAGTCGCCCCGTTATATGAGGGAAAAACTTCCGCCGGAAAAAATAAAACGGATCGGGGGGCGTATCGCAAAGGTGGGTGTGTTTGTAAACGCCCCCTATGATGAAATGATGCGTACGGTGGAAGATTACCGGCTGGACATGGTACAGTTGCACGGCGATGAAACCCCGTTCTTCTGCGAGAAGGTGGCCAATTATGTTACCGTGATCAAGGCATTCAGGCTCACCGATAATGACCCGATTGACTGGATCACCCGGCCATTCAACGACAGTTCCGATATGTTCATGTTTGATACCATGGGTTCGGGTTACGGGGGTACCGGCAAAAAGTTTGACTGGAACGTGCTGAACGATGCCACCATGCAGAAACTTTTTTTCATGAGCGGGGGTATTGAACCAGGTGATGAGGAAAAACTGAAAGCATTTGAAGCCGGTGAAACCGGGAATAAATTATTTGCCATCGACATCAACAGCCGGTTTGAGATCAGCCCCGGTGTAAAGGACATAGAAAAAGTAAGGGCTTTTGTGACGAGCATGAAAGCAGATTGACGAAGTATGAACCCATCCGCGTCGGAAACCAGCTGGTGGCGGATTGCGCATATTATTTGAAAACAGGAAGGCTTTAACAGGCCATCCAAAAAAATATAAATGATGAGTGAGAAAACGATCCATGCACCGCTGAAGAAAAACCCCGACGAGCAGGGCTACTACGGTTCTTTTGGCGGTGCGTTCATACCTGAAATGCTGTATCCCAACGTGGAAGAACTGCGCAACAACTACCTGCACATCATGCAGGAACCCGGTTTTGTGCAGGAGATGGCACTGCTGCTGAAAGATTACGCCGGACGGGCAACCCCTTTGTACTATGCCGGCCGCCTCAGCGAAACATACGGCACGCAGATCTGGCTCAAGCGGGAAGACCTTTGCCATACCGGTGCTCATAAGATCAACAATACCATCGGGCAGATACTGGTGGCCGAACGGCTCGGTAAAAAACGGATCATTGCTGAAACCGGCGCCGGTCAGCATGGGGTGGCAACGGCCACCGTGTGTGCACTCAAAGGACTGGAGTGCATTGTGTACATGGGTGAAAAAGATATGGAACGCCAGGCACCGAATGTAGCCCGCATGAAAATGCTGGGTGCCACGGTTATACCTGCCACCAGTGGCAGTAAAACCCTGAAAGATGCTACCAATGAAGCTATCCGCGACTGGATCAACCATCCCCTCGATACGCATTATATCATCGGCAGCGTAGTAGGTCCACACCCGTATCCGGATATGGTAGCCCGTTTCCAGTCGGTCATCAGCGCCGAAATCAAAGACCAGCTCTTTGAAAAAACAGGTTCGCCATGGCCAACACACGTAATCGCGTGCGTAGGTGGTGGCAGTAACGCCGCAGGTGCATTTTACCATTTCATTGAAGAGGCGCAGGTAAAGCTGGTGGCAGTAGAAGCTGCCGGTATGGGTCTTACTACGGGTTATTCAGCAGCGACCACGCAACTGGGCAAACCGGGTGTGTTACATGGCAGCAAAAGCCTGGTGATGCAGACCGCCGATGGCCAGGTGACCGAACCACACAGCATTTCGGCCGGACTGGATTATCCTGGTATCGGTCCCATGCATGCGGGGTTATTTGAGACCGGCCGGGCCACGTTCCTTTCCGCCACGGATGACGAAGCAGTAAAAGCGGCATTCCACCTGGCTAAAACAGAAGGTATCATTCCCGCCCTTGAAAGTGCGCATGCACTTGCCGCACTGACGCAATTGGGATTAACACCGGACGATCGGGTAGTGGTATGTCTCAGCGGCCGGGGCGACAAGGACATGGCTACCTATATGACCTATATAAACTGATCTTATGAAAATATCCCTGCTTTTTTTCGCCATCGTGTTGATCGTTTCCTGCAGCCGCGAGCCTTTTGTTGAACACAAGGTTTCGCTGGATGAAACCGGATCCGATTGTTCCAAACGCCAACCCACTTTCAAACTGACATCCAACTTTGGTGGTGAACGTTTCGAATTCCAGAAATGCCTGCCGGCCGGATATGATGAAAAACTGATTACGTCAGAAAGGAAAGGGGATACGGTACTGGTAAATTTCAATGCAGCTAAAACTGCATCGGGACTGTTCCAGGTTACACTCGACATTGACAGCTATCCATCCTACCATTTTATCACAATCGATGGGGAAACCTATATGGTAACCCCCACCAGCGAGTAGTTATCATACTGGATGGCATGGGCCCGGTTGATTGCCGGTTCACGTGCCTCAGCAAATACATTTTACCATGACCCGTTTAGGACATCTTTTCCTTGAAAGGAATTCCCGCCTCCTCAATATTTATTTCACCGCAGGTTATCCCTCACTGAACGACACGCTGCCAGTGATGCAGGCGCTTGAAGAAGCAGGTGCCGATATCATTGAATTGGGAATGCCCTACAGTGATCCGCTTGCCGATGGCCCTGTGATCCAGCAAAGCAGTATGGTGGCACTGGAAAACGGGATGACGATACATACCCTGTTGCAGCAGCTGAAGGACTTCCGCAAAACGGTTTCCCTGCCCGTAATCCTGATGGGCTATATGAACCCGGTACTTCAGTATGGATTCGAAAAATTCTGCCAGGACGCAGCAGCGGTGGGGGTCGACGGGCTTATTATTCCCGACCTGCCGGAGTACGAGTTTGAAACGATCTATGGATCCATCCTCGCCCAACAGGGCCTGGATTTTATTTTCCTTGTTACTCCCGAAACCAGTATTGAACGGTTGAAAAAACTGGACGCACTAAGCAGTGGATTCCTGTACGCGGTATCCTCTTCCTCCACCACCGGGACCGATAAAAACATGGACGAGGTAGGGCTGTACCTTGAGCGGCTGAAAGCAATGAATTTACGTAACCCCATTATGGCCGGTTTCGGCATACGTGACAAGGTTACGTTCGACAGCGCCTGCCAGTTTGCGAATGGTGCCATTATCGGCAGCGCCTTCGTAAAGGCACTGGCCGGTTCAGCCAATCTCGAAAACACTGTTAAAACCTTTGTGGCCGGCGTCCGCTGACAGGGTTTTCCCGTATTTTATCCCGTAATGCATTTAATTGCCGTTGGTTTATCTTTGCCCTTCAAACTAATTCGTATGAAAGCCTTCCTGAGCCTGTGTTTTTTTCTTCCGGTGGTGGTGTCCGCCCAAAACTCGCTGACCCTGCAGGGACAGGTAACCGGCCTGAAAGATGGCACCATGGTAGTCATGACCGATGCCAACCAGCCTACCGATACACTGGCAAAAACCGTTGCGACAAAAGGTACGTTCCTGCTGAAGGCAAAACTAAAAGAACCCACCATCGTGAATATCGGGTTCGGGCCCGGACTGGCGGCCATGACGTTCCTGGGTAACAGCAATGTAAAGGCAACCGGCAATCTGACCGACCTCAGTAAAATGAAATTTACCGGCTCAAACATCCCCGCCGATTTCCAGGCATTCCAGGATACATTCAACCCGATTTTTGCGGAACTCAGCTCCCAGGTGCAACTGATGCAGTCAGGCCGCGGCAACGACAGCAACATGGCAAGGATGGAATTCCTGAAAGATTCCATCGACCAGCAGGTGGACCTTTTTATTAACCAGCGTCGTTCATCACCGGTCAGCGGTTTCCTGGTTTTCCTGGGGTTCCAGATCAAGGGCGACCTGCTCAAAACTGAGAACCGTTATGCCCGGCTGAAACCGGAAGCAGTAAATAATTCTTATGGCGTCTTTGTAAAAGATGCCGTTTCGAAATCAAAAGTAACTGCCGTTGGCAGCATGGCACAGGACTTTACCCAGACCGATACTTCCGGTGTCAACGTATCCCTTTCCTCTTTCCGTGGCAAGTATGTGCTGGTCGATTTCTGGGCCAGCTGGTGTGGTCCATGCCGCCAGGAAAACCCGAACGTGGTAGAGAATTATAATAAATTCAGCACAAAGAATTTTACCGTCCTGGGTGTGTCTCTCGACCGGCCGGGCCAGAAAGACAGATGGTTGGATGCAATCCATAAAGACCGTCTCAACTGGACACATGTCAGCGACCTGCAGTTCTGGAATAATGCGGTGGCCAAACAATATAATGTGCAGAGTATTCCGCAGAACCTGCTGATCGGGCCCGACGGTAAGATCATTGCAAAAGACCTTCGCGGTCCGGCCCTGGAGGCCAAACTCTGCGAGATCCTGGGATGCGGTAAATAGCTACCGGCTTGGTTCTGCTGTCTATGCTATCACAGGTAATGGCCGGCCTGCCAGCCCCGGTCATCGACTACCTCGAAAGTATCGCATACGGAAAAGGTCAGATGAGTTTATGCTCATAGGCAAACTTCACCAGCCCGATAACACTGTTTGTATTTGTTTTGCGGAAAATATTCTTGCGGTGGGTTTCAACGGTGCGTTCGCTGATGAACAGGGTTTCCGCGATCAGTTTGTTGTTGTATTCTTTTTCAATCAAGCGGATAATTTCAATTTCCCTGGCGGTAAGATGTGCGTCTTCCCCGGATTTCTTTTTATCGCTCGTCCTTTTCAGGGCGCTGATCACCTCATCGCTGAAATAGATCCCGCCACCGGCAATTTTTTCAAGTGCCTGCACCAGTTCCAGTTTGCCGATATTTTTCAATACATAACCTGAAATGTCTGATTCGTTGATCATTTCGTTTACCACATCGCCTTCGCCATTCATGGAGAGGGCAAGAATGCGGATGCCCGGATATTTTTTGCGGACCAGCCTGGCCAGTTCATTGCCCGGAAGTACCGGCATCATTACATCGGTCAGCAGGATGTCGACCGGCTGTTGTTTCAGCCGTTCCATTACTTCGGATGGATCGGTAGTGGCAAATGCAAAACTGAATTTATCGTGTCCCCTCAGGAGCGACATCAGTCCATCGATAACGATCTGGTGATCGTCCACCAGGGCGAGTATAATTTTTCCGTTTTTCATTATTTGAGATTAAAATACGTCAACTCCGTTTGTCCTTACTCCTTTGCTTCAGTTTATTCATCGTTGGTCAGGTCACGCGCCCGTTGCAATCGTTCGTTTCAGGATGCACCCGCAACCGGTACATGTAACCCGATCATGGTTCCCCGTCCAGGTGCCGAATCAAGGTCAATGGTTCCTTTCAGGTACCCGATCCTTGCCTGGATATTTTTCAGTCCGATACCGTCAGCATGTTCTTTCGCAGCAGCATCAAATCCGGTCCCGTTGTCTTCAATGGTTGCGCTGATACCGTCATTGTCCCGGATGATCGAAATATCGAGAGAGCTTGCGTTGGCATGTTTAATTACATTGTTAACACATTCCTGTATAACACGGTACAGCACGGTTTCCACGCTGCTGTCGAGGCGCTTGTCAAGCCCCTCGGTATACAGGTGGATGCGGAGGGCCTTCTGGTCGATCTTGTCGAGGAAATCCCTGACAGCGGCGGAAAGACTATGTTTCAGCAGCGCATTAGGTACCATGTTATGCGATACCTCACGGATTTCCTTACAGCTTTCGTCGACCAGTCCCACTATTTTTTCAAACGATAGCCGTTGGTCCGGATTACCAAATTGCTGTTCCGCTTCAAATGCGGACAGGTTCATTTTTGCGGCACTCATCATTTGCCCAACCCCATCGTGCAGGTCGCGCGCTATCCGTTCGCGTTCTTTTTCCTCTGCCTGTATCACTGCCCTGGTGGCCAGTTCCTGCTGATTCATAATTTCCTGCTGCAGGCGCGATTGCTGTTTCAGCTGGTACCTGCGGTATAATGAATAACCCAGCAAACCGGCCAGAAGGGCGGTAATGAGTGTGCCTGTAATGATATAATTCTTGCGGCTCAGCTGTGTTTCCTGCAGTTCAATGGTCTGTTTCTGTTTCTCCGTTTCATAAAACGCCTGCAGTTCGGCAATTTTCGCTTCACGGCTGGCATTGACCAGGCTATCCTTCAGCCGGTTGCTGTTTTTCAGTGTTTCATAAGCCAGGGGATCGTTGCCCGACAGGTTATAAGCCGTCGATAATACCTGGCTGGTCTCCTGCTCGCCCTGCAGGAAACCTGCGCTGCGGGCCAGTTCGATCGATCGTATGAGAAACGGGATCGCCTCGGTATATTTTTTTTGTGTCATGAATACCGTTCCCATATTGCGGTAGCTGTCACTCATTTGTTTGGCATTTCCAAACGAGGAATCGATTGAGAATGAAAGCCGGAAGTATTGCAGGGAGCGGTTGAAGTCGGGCGGATCACCAAAAAGGTAACAGTTGGCCATGTTATCATAAAACATGGATTTGAAAAACTGGTTGCCGGATTGTTCTGACAGGGTGAGTCCTTCCTTGTCGATGTCCATCGCGTCGGTAATTTTTCCCTGCATGCCATAGATGTTGGCCAGTGTGTGAAGGGCGTTGAGACGTTGGGTGGGGGCAGACTGGTCCCGCAGTATTTCCAGTGCTTCGCGTACATATTTTTCTGCCAGCGGCACTTTTTCCTGGCTCTGGTAAATCATGGCAATACCCACTTTTGCATTGGCAACATCAACGGGTAAATTATTTTTCTCCGCCAGGCGTATGGCCGCCAGGTTCAGTTCAAGCGCCTCGGCATGTTTGCCCAGGTGCCAGAAACAGCTGGCCGAGCCCATCAGGGCGCGAGCAGTCAGCGAGTCGTTTACTGCTTTGCGGGCCTGGGTTTCGGCAGTGGTGTAAAATTTTTGTGCAAGGATATAACTTCCCTTTGTGGCCATCGCCCGGCCCATCATGATATAGCTGGTCATTTCGCCGATGGGATATTTTTCCTTTTGTGAAATGGCGAGTGCCTGCCCGGCAAAATACAAACAGGTATCGGCCTGTATATTCCTCGATGCAGTGGCGGCCTGGAGGTAAAGGTCGGCCTGTGCCCGTCCACCCGCTTTTGTTGCCAGCCGGTGAAGTGAGTCAATCTCCCTGTTCTGTGAAGACGCAGTAAGGGTGCCGAGGAAAACATAAAGCAGGGTGGCTCTAATCAGTATGGCCATGGTTCGTGGTGTATCCTATAAAGATACAGGAATGGCTGCTTAGAGCCCAAGCACATCCTTCATATTGAAATTCCCTTTACGGGTATAAATATACTCTGCTGCGAGAACGGCGCCGCCGGCAAATCCCTGCCGGTTGTGCGCAGTGTGGATGATCTCGATATCGTCGATCGGTGAAGTGTACAGGATACTGTGCGTGCCTGGTGCAGGATCGATCCGTTTGCTGATGATGGGCAGGCTGGCATTGTCGGCAGATTCTTCATTCACCCATTTTGTTTTAACCGGGTTCAGTTCCATAATCTGTTCGGCCAGGGTAATTGCCGTGCCGCTCGGTGCGTCGCGTTTTTCTGTATGATGGATTTCCTGCATTTCCACCCGGTACTCGGGATGGGGTGCCATCAGGGCCGCCAGTTTTTTATTGAGTTCGAAAAAAAGATTGACACCGATAGAAAAATTGCTGGCGTACAGGAAGCTTCCATTATTTTCTTTGTTCAGTGCAAGGATTTCCTCGAGCCGGTCAATCCAGCCCGTCGAACCGCTCACTGTTGGCACCTGCCATGCAATCAGCTGCCGGATATTTTCAAATGCACTGTGCGGGCCGGTAAACTCAATAGCTACATCGGCCTTCGTTACATTTTCCCTGGTGAAATCACTGAGGTTACTGTCGTTGATCTTCAGCACAATTTCATGGCCCTTGCCCAGCGCAATAGTTTCAATAGCCTTTCCCATTTTGCCGTATCCGATCAGTGCAATGCGCATGTCCTGTTATTAAAAATGACTCGTTAAAAAAGCTGGTTTCTTTTTGCCGATCTCAAGCACAAGGCTCAGTCCGCCCGTGCCAGCCATATCGCTGAAGCCCGGTTTGAACTTCAGGCTGAGGTCCGGACTTACGTCGAACCCTTTGAGGTGTGCATCCACCGTGGCGTCCACCACATTAAGACCCCAAAGGATCACAAAAAAAATGGCGGAGTAGTCGATGCTCTGGCGATACTGGTTACGGGCATATTTTAACGTATTTACATCGCCCCGGTTGGCCAGGAAGAGCAGGTCTTTATGCACGCCGGCGGCCGCATAGTCAGTAATACTGGTATCGGCCAGGATGCGCACGGCAAACCGTGTACGTCGGTACCATTTCAGGTTGTAGACAAAGATGCCGCCCGATGCGCCAAGTGCACCATATACGATCGGGAGCTTCCAGTATTTTTTATTGTAGATCTGTCCAAGCCCGGGAAGTATAGCCGAGCGGATGGCAGCGGTCCGCGGACTGTATACAAATTTTTTCTTTACCTCGCCGGTAGTGGTATCAATCAGTTCAGTCACCGTTGTATCGGCACTCACATTCTTCAGTACTTCTTTTTCCTGCGCATGGACGCTGCCTGCCATCACTATCATGCAGGCCAGCACAAAACAATGCCTGGGAAAAAATTTGTCCATGTTGAATAAACTCATAATGATCATCCCGCTTTCACTTGCATCAGCGCAAGGATCTTTGTCAGTTCGTCCTGCGAATAGTAATCAAGCAGGATCTGTCCACTGCCGTTGCGGCTGTGTTTGAGCTTCACCCTGGTGCTGAAATGGGATGCTAAGGTATCTTCAATTCGCTGGTATGCGGGAGCCAATCCGCTTTTTGAAGCTTTTTTAACAGGCGAACCCTGTTTAAAAAGATTCCGGACCAGTTCTTCGGTCTGCCGGACCGACAGCCCTTTTTCCCTGATCTCCTTAAAAATATATAACTGGTGATCGACTGTGTCTACATTGATCAGTGCCCGGGCGTGACCCATGCTTAGTTCACCCTGGCGAACCGCCAGCTGGATATCCGGTGGCAACTTAAGCAGGCGGATAAAATTGGCCACGGTACTCCGGTCCTTTCCCATCCTTTCCGCTACCAGTTCCTGCGTGTAGTCCAGTTCTTCCATCATACGTTTATAACTCAGGGCCACCTCCATCGAGTTGAGGTTTTCCCGCTGCAGGTTTTCCAGCAGTGCAAGCTCCAGCAGTTCCACATCATTGGCCTGGCGGATGTACGCGGGCAGGTCTTTAAGTCCGGCAATTTTCGATGCCCTCCACCGGCGCTCACCCGAGATCAGCCGGTACTTATCCGAAGGTAATTTCGATACGGTGATCGGCTGGATGATATCATGCATTTTGATGGAGGCGGCCAGTTCCTGCAAAGCCTGTTCGTCAAAGTCACGGCGCGGCTGTTTGGGGTTGGGTTCAACCAGTGTTACGTCGATCCGGTTAATACCGGTTGCTGTTTCGACCACGGCAGGCTTCAACGCGCCTGACGGGGTTTTCATATCATTATCGATACCCTGCAGCAGGGAGCGGATCCCTTTGCCCAGCAGATCTTTATTTTGTTTCGGGGAAGTCATATTTCAATTTATAATTCCATGATCCGTTCTTCATTTTTGATCCGGGTCATATCATTTTTCTGGAGTATTTCCTTGGCGAGATTTAAATAGTTTACCGATCCTTTGCTGGCAGCATCGTACAGTATTACCGGTTTGCCTACACTCGGGGCTTCGGCCAGGCGTGCGTTGCGATGCACGATGGTGCTGAAAACCATGTCTTCAAAGTGACGGCGTACTTCGCTTACCACCTGGTTGCAGAGCCGCAGCCGGCCATCGTACATGGTCATCAGGATACCTTCAATCACCAACGCGGTATTGAGGCGGCTTTGCACAATTTTTATGGTGTTGAGCAGTTTGCCCAGGCCTTCCAGCGCAAAAAACTCACACTGCACCGGTACCACCACGGAATCCGCAGCAGTCAGTGCATTGACTGTAATGAGGCCGAGTGATGGCGAACAATCGATAATGATAAAGTCATAATCGTTGCGAACCGCTTCCAGTAAGCCTTTCAGTACTGTTTCGCGGTTAGGGTAGCTGATCATTTCGATTTCAGCGCCCACCAGGTCAATATGGGAGGGGAGGAGGTCAAGATTGGGAATTTCACTCTTCAGGATCACCTCGCGGGCTTTTGCCTGGTTGACCATACAATCGTACAGGCTCTGCGTGATATTGTGCAGGTCAAACCCTACACCGGTAGTGCTGTTTGCCTGCGGATCGCCGTCTACCAGCAGGGTCCTGAATTCCAGGACGGCCAGGCTTGCGGCGAGATTAATGGCTGTTGTGGTCTTCCCTACGCCCCCTTTCTGATTTGCTACACCGATGATTCTTGCCATTTTGCCGAAAACTCCTTGGTAGTGATTTAATGAATGTGGTAAAATTGCCGACTGAATATAAGAAGACAAAATTTAGTTTTGCCCATTACCGGACCATCCCGCAAAAATAGGTGTTCGGGCAAAGGATTTATAACAGTTCCGGCTTTAATTTCTAACTTTATTCCATGCGTAATTCTCCGTTCTGGTGGGTGCTCATCGTAGTAATGGTGGCGATCGACATCTATGTGTTCCAGGCACTTAAAGTGATTGCCCCGGCACCGGGATCAAGGTTCCGCCCCTTTGTGCTGTATGGATACTGGATCCTTTCCATCGGCGCTCTTTTAACCCTGCTCTTACTGCCCTACCTGCACCTCGAGCACCAGGCCAAACTGATCCGCTCCACCATCTTTGCACTCATTGCGGGTGTTTTTTTCGCCAAACTGGTAGCCGCCCTCTTTTTCCTGGTCGATGACCTTCGCAGGCTCTTCCAGTGGGGAGCGGGAAAAATATTCTTCTCCAATACCGAAGTGGCCGACCTGCCCAAAGGCGATGGTATTTCGCGGTCAGCCTTCCTGACCTGGACAGGCATGCTGTTCGGTGGGGGCATGTTTGCCACGCTGGTATACGGTTTTGGTAATAAATACAAATACCAGGTTAAACGGGTTCCCCTGACTTATCCAAACCTTCCTGCTTCTTTCAGGGGGTTAAAGATTATACAGCTGTCGGATATCCACAGCGGTAGTTTTACCAATAAGGAAGCGGTGCTGAAAGGGGTACAGACCGTTCTCGGCCTGAAACCCGACCTCATCCTGTTTACCGGCGACCTGGTCAATGACTCGGCCGACGAAATGGTGGAATACATGGATGTGTTCAGCCAGCTGAAAGCCCCAATGGGCGTGTATTCCAGCCTGGGTAATCATGATTATGGGGACTATAAACAATGGGACAGCCCGGAAGAAAAGATCGCCAACCTTGCCCGCCTGAAAGAAGTACACAAGGAACTCGGATGGCGGTTACTGGTGAATGAACATGTGGCACTCGAAAAAGGGGGCGAAAAGATTGCACTGATCGGCATCGAAAACTGGAGCGCCAAAAGTAATTTTCCCAAATACGGCGATATGGCAAAAGCATACGCTGGCAGCGAATCATACCCTTTTAAAATACTGATGAGTCACGATCCCTCCCATTGGGATGCGCAGGTGCTCACCAGCTACAAAGACGTAGACCTGATGCTGGCCGGCCACACCCATGGCATGCAGTTCGGCATTGAGGTGCCCGGGTTTAAATGGAGCCCGGTGCAGTACATGTATAAACAATGGGCCGGCTTATACGAGCAGGCAAACCAGAAGTTATACGTCAACCGGGGATATGGCTTCATCGGATACCCCGGCCGCGTGGGCATCTTGCCCGAGATTACCCTCATCGAACTGACCTGACCCCCGTTTCAATTCCTGATTTTAGAAAACCTTCACAACCGCACAACAATAACGCCCTGCGTTTTATGTTTTTACACCCTTGTGCCCGTACGTTAAGGTGAATTGATGCTACGGGACTATCCCATGAAAAATTTTTGCAGGCCGCTTAGGGGTCATCGGTTATCCGGTTGTCACATTCCCGGATTCGTGTATTCTCCGTATTCATCCATTAAAAAAAATCAAGCATGAAAGCAAAAATGTTCTTACCGCTGCTCGCAGCCCTGTTTGTTTCAACGGCCTCTATGGCCCAGTTCCACATCGGTATTAAAGGCGGTGCCAACATTACCAAACTGGAGGGCCAGTCATTCAAGGACCAGTTCAGCTACGGTTACCACATCGGTGGATTTGCAACCATCGGACTCGGCGGCAAATTCGGTATCCAGCCGGAAGTCCTGTTCAGCCAGTACAGCACCAGCGTGGACAGCAGTTACAAAAATGTATATGAAAACGTATTCAATTCGGACCAGAGCAAGGTTAAACTGAATTACCTGTCGATCCCGATCCTGCTCAACTATAAACTACTGGGCAACTTCCTGACACTGCAGGCCGGACCTCAGTTCAGTGTGCTGATGAACCAGGATAAAACCCTGCTGCAGAACGGAGGCAAGGCCTTCTCCGACGGCGACTTTGCAATGGTCGGTGGCGTACAGCTGAAACTGGCGGCACTGCGCGTCTCTGGCCGGTACATCGTGGGTTTGCGCAACATCAATGATATTGACAACCAGGACAAATGGAAAAACCAGGGTTTCCAGGTTTCGCTTGGTCTCGCACTTTAATTTCCTAAGCAGCAACATTATAGGGGTCCTTTCCGTTTTGGAAAGGATCTTTTTTTTTAATAATGTACTTTTGCAGGCTCCTGCCGCAAAGGCAGGCTATATATATAAAGCAAGAATGGAAATGAGTTTTGATAAAATGATATTGAGCGCTGAAGACGAAATGGATTTTTTACCCATTATCCCTTTGAATGAAACCGATTCGGACGACAATGGCGGCATAGAAATCCCGGCCGAAATAGCCCTGCTCCCCCTTCGTAATACCGTACTCTTCCCGGGCGTGGTGTTGCCAATTACCGTTGGCCGCGATAAAAGCATCAAGGCCGTGAATGATGCGTACAAGGCCGACAAGCTGATTGGTGTGGTGTCGCAGAAAGACAGCAGTGTCGAAGATCCGGGGGTGAACGACCTCGAATCAATCGGAACGGTAGCCCGCATCGTAAAACAGATTAAAATGCCCGATGGTGGCACCACCATTATCATCCAGGGGAAAAACCGCATCGCCATTGATGCCATCGTTTCGGAAAACCCGTATTTCAAGGCAAAGATCAGCAAGATCGAAGAAGAGGAACCTCCCACCGACAGCGACTTTGAAGTGTATGTGGCCACTATCAAGGATCTTGCGGCAGAAATCATCCAGCTGTCGCCCAATATCCCCACCGAAGCATCGATCATCCTCAAGAATATCGAAAACCCGGCTTTCCTGATCCACTTCGTATCGAGCAACCTCAACAGCGATATCCGGGAGAAGCAGCGGCTGCTCGAGATCAACAGCATCCGCGAACGGGCCGATATCCTGATGCAGCTGCTGCAGAAAGAATTGCAGTTTGCCGAACTGAAAAATAAAGTGGCCAACAAGACCAGGACCGAACTGGATAAACAGCAACGCGAATACTTCCTGCAGCAACAACTGAAGAGCATCAAGGAAGAACTGGGTGGCGAGAGCAATGTGCAGGAGATAAAGGAGATGCAAAAGAAGGCCGAAACGAAGAAATGGCCACAGGCGGCAAAGGAACATTTCAAGAAAGGGGTGGAACGCCTGGAGCGCATGCATCCGACCACACCGGATTACTCGGTAGTGTACAACCACCTCGACCTGATGCTCGATCTTCCGTGGAATGAAACCACCGAAGATGTGTACGACCTGAAAAAAGCAAAGAAGACGCTTGACATCGATCACTTCGGTATGCAGAAGATCAAGGAACGCATCCTCGAATATATAGCCGTGCTGAAACTTAAAGGGGATATGAAAAGCCCGATCCTTTGTTTTGTCGGACCTCCCGGAATCGGTAAAACATCCCTCGGACGCAGCATTGCCAATGCCATTGGCAGGAAGTATGTGCGGCTGAGTCTTGGTGGATTGCATGATGAAAGCGAAATCCGCGGTCACCGGAAAACGTATATCGGCGCCATGGCCGGACGCATCCTGCAATCACTGCGGAAGGTCAAAACCTCCAATCCTGTTATGATCCTCGATGAGATCGATAAAGTGGCCAGCGATTTCCGCGGCGATCCCAGCAGTGCGTTACTGGAGGTACTCGATCCGGAACAGAACCACACCTTCTATGATAACTACCTGGAAATGGAATATGACCTCAGCAAGGTCCTGTTTATTGCCACGGCCAATAATATACAGAACATACAACCCGCCTTACGCGACCGCCTGGAGATCATTGACCTCAGTGGTTATGCTGTGGAAGAAAAGGTGGAGATCGCCAAACGGCACCTGGTGCCAAGGGAGAAGGAGTTACATGGATTAAAAGACAGCGGTTTCAAAATTGCCGACAAAACGCTGGAGAAAATGATCCAGGATTATACCCGTGAAAGCGGCGTGCGTGAACTGGACCGGCAACTGGCATCCGTAATGCGTTTCCAGGCGAAGGAACTGGCCATGAAAGGAAAACTGAAACAGGTAGTGGCTGCCAGCGACCTTGAAAAAATCCTTGGTAAACCCAGATACAGCAACGAGATCTATAAAACGGCCAACATGCCGGGTGTGGCCGTGGGCCTTGCCTGGACGTACGTTGGTGGTGATATCCTTTTTATTGAAGCCAGCCTGGGCGAAGGGAAAGGTGAACTAAAACTGACGGGCAACCTTGGTAATGTGATGAAGGAAAGTGCCACTACTGCGCTGACCTACCTGCAGTCAACTGCTTCGAAAGGAGTGGTTGACCTGAAACTGTTTGATAAAAAGACAATCCATATCCATGTACCCGAAGGTGCGGTACCAAAGGATGGTCCAAGTGCGGGGGTGACCATGATGACAGCGATAGCTTCAGCAGTTACGGGTCGAAAAGTAAAACCCTTCCTTGCCATGACGGGCGAGATTACGTTACGCGGGCAGGTGCTTCCGGTAGGAGGCATCAAGGAAAAAGTACTTGCTGCAAAACGTGCCGGTTTAAAAGAGATTGTGCTTTGCTGGCAGAATGAAAAAGATGTGCAGGAGATTGAGGCAGAGTTTATCAAAGGGATCACTTTCCATTATGTAAAAACCATGAACCAGGTGCTTGAACTGGCACTGGTCAGGTAATCGTACTCAAAATACCTGCAGGGAAACAGTTGAATCCTTCAGCAAGGGAAGCTGCTGGACAAAGTATTTATTGAGGACCAGCCGTAACTGGTTTACCGGACTCACGGTCGGGTATAACTTTTCATATTCCCCATCGCTGTAATAAACGGCACTGAAATTCATAAACTCTTTTTGGTTTGGGTCGGCACCTGTTTGCGGATCGCGGTTACCATGATCACCCAGCAGCAGGATGATTCGTGGCCGGGCAGACACTGGCTTTGCGAGACTGGCGACGGTATCGATGAACTGGTTACAGTAACGGACCTGGTCCAGGTACAGGCTGTCACGCAAAACGTGATCGGTTTCATCCTTCATCGATGGAAACCTTGAACCACCATGGGCATCCAATAAAAACGGTTTGTGGGTGATCATCAGGTGCGACCAGCAAAAGCGCGGGCCTGCCGCACTGTCGCGGAGTAACTGTACTGACCGCTGCATGGTAACCCGGATGCTGTCGGCATTTTGTACCTGGTTCCATATTTTATCTGTCCCTGTGGCTCCTTTCAGTGTAACTACCTGCCACAGCAATTCCTTGCGAAGCCGGCCCCAGAGTGTCTGGTCTGCCAGGCGGCTGACAATAGTTGCGTCAAAATAATTCTCCTGTCGTGGAAGGGTTCTGCCAAGCTCACATAAACCGAGGTTGGTAAAAGAGTACTTATTTTTTTCCAGGAAACGGATGATACTGCTTTCCCGGATGGTCCGTTGTGCCTGCAACACGGTGAGCCCATCCATCTTGGTCCCTTCCAGGTGACGGTCCAGGTATTGCCCGCTGAATATGGAAGCAAGCGAATGTACTGTTGAGTTATAGTTGCTGCGCGAATCACCTGCCACGTAAAACCCATTCCGATGCAGTTGTGAATCGAGCGGTGAATTATCAAATCCGTAAAACTTTTTAAGTGCCGCACCAGACGCCAGTTCGTCAAAAACGAATACAAATATATCGGGCAGGCGATCCGGTTGCGGGATGCGCGATTGTTCGAGTGGTAATGGTCCGCCCGCAAGGTTGTTGGCTTCATTTTTTCCCGACACAAGGAACAGCAGCGATGAAAGGGCTTCGGTCATCACGAATACGACCGATAACAGCAGCAAAAAAGCATGTACCCGAAAAGGCTTGCTGGCGCTTGTTTTGAGCCGGATGAACAAAGCCAGAAGCAGGACTGTCGCCAGCGGTCCCAGCACTTTCCAGGTGCTGATAAAACTATTCCCGAAATGTTCACGCAGCCAGTCGTGCCCCGCTCCCCAGAAAAAAAACAGTAACAGGAAACACCCGCTCCATACACCAGCCCTGGTGCGGTCACGGAAAAACAGCACTGATAACAAAAAAACCAGCACCCCCAGTGCCAGGTACCATCCGCTGTATTCAAGCAGGTATGCCCAGGGTACCAGTCCATACAGTGAGTTTGCTGCATGCCATACAAAAAACAATGGCACCAGCACTATGTACCAGGGAAAAAGGGGATAGAGTTTCCTGATCATAACGGTTTTTTTCTGAACAGCCAGAGTTGCCTACCCGAGTTGCCAACCACCTCTTTTTTTTCCAGGTCAAAGTAAACGGAAAATTCACGTAGCAGCACTTCCTCATTATAGTCCGGATAAGAGCGTGATTTCTGTGAAAGCAGCAGCTGCACCTTTTCATCATCCGGTGGCACGAACTCAAGGACCAGCCTTTCACCCAGCTGTGAAAAAAAATGGGCAACGGTTGACGGCGCCATGTTTTTACCAATGCAAAGATGATGGATCAGCGCCAATGCAAGCAGCAGGCCGGCATTGCAACGACTGCTGAACGATGCGTATTCGAGGTTGTTAACCCCCGCCGCGGGAGACGGGGTGGCCAGATCCAGTACGACTGCCTGCAGGTTATGGATGTTGCCGGAACTGATCCGGTTGTACAAACGGTCAATACAGAACGGATCGAGATCTGTGGCCACAACCTGTTTACCCAGGTTGGCGGCCAGCACGGAAAACTCGCCCTCGTTCGCGCCAAGGTCGATTACCTTCTTTGCCTCCGGCATTTCTGACAGCCAGTGGCCGACGATCTTTTTTTTATTTTCCAGGTAGTTGTCGCGTGTACCTGCTTCGTTATAATAGTTAATCCAGGTGCTTTGCTGCTCGGGTAGGGTAAGCCGCTTCACCAGTGTTTCGAGGCTCGCGAGCAGGTTGATCATTTTCTGCTTACTGAAAGAAGTTGGGGCATTGGACGTGGCCGATGGGTGAGCACCTGCTGATAATTTTGAATGCAGATGGATATGCAGGTAAACCGGCAGGTTTAATCTTGTTTTCCATGGAAGCAACCGGCCCGTTACGCGCAGCGGAATGCCATCAGGATACGCCAACATCAGTGGTTGCAACGGTTGACGGCGCCATGTTTTTACCAATGCAAAGATGATGGATCAGCGCCAATGCAAGCAGCAGGCCGGCATTGC
>SDZZ01000795.1 GCA_004173255.1 Chitinophagaceae bacterium
CTCCATACACGTAAACCACCTGAATAAAGTGCTGAAGGAAAATGTGGGCAAAACGACCACCGACCTTATCAGCAGCCGCGTAACGCAGGAAGCCAAGATCCTGTTGAAACAGACCGACTGGAATGTTTCCGAAATCGCCTACAGTCTTGGGTTTGAGGAAGTCGCCCATTTTTCCAATTTTTTCCGCAAACAAACCAGTCTTTCCCCGGTTGCTTTCCGTGAGTAACCGCCAGGATATAACCCTGCGCAACGGATTATGTGGATGCGGCTGGCTTTCCGCCTTCGATAGGGATTGGTGCCCGTTCAACTCCGTTGTTTTCCCCGGATTTCAACTGTTTAATCATCTTGCTTGCGCGCTGGTTTGAATTTCGCAAAGGATGGATTGATCTGCGCAACCGCTGTCATTCAATGTGGCTGTTACTTTGTGTTATCATTTTAAAACAATAACACATGGCACAGGAAACACAAAAAATCGCGCTGGTTACAGGTGGCAGCCGCGGTCTGGGTAAAGACATGGCGATGAGCCTGTCGGGCAAAGGCATCAGCGTTCTTATTACGTATAATTCAAAAAAAGACGAGGCAGAGGCCGTGGTGGCAGCAGCGCAGGCCAACGGTGTAAAGGCCGCAGCCCTGCAGTTCGACGCCGGGAAGATCAGTGGATATGATGGATTTATTACCTCTGTAAAAAAGACCCTGCACGACGTATTCGGGGTTGAGCGATTCGACTTCCTGATCAATAATGCGGGCGTTGCCCTGTATTCCCCATTTGCCGAAACAACGGAAGAGCAGTTCGACACCATTATGGACATCCATTACAAGGGTGTGTTTTTCCTTACGCAGAAATCGCTGCCCATTCTTAATGACGGGGGCCGCATTGTAAACATTTCTTCTGGTCTGGCCCGTTTTTCACAACCAGGCTCGTCCGCATACGGTTCCGCCAAGGCTGCGGTTGAATCACTCACCCGTTATATGGCGAAAGAACTGGGCGAGCGCAGCATCAGTGTAAATGTGGTTGCACCGGGTCCGATTGCCACCGACTTTGGTGGTGGCCGCGTAAGGGATAATGCGGATATCAACGGACATTTGTCGGCGCTCACCGCACTCGGACGGGTTGGCCGGCCAGATGATATTGGAGGTGTTGTCGCGTTTCTTTGTTCGGACGATGCAAAATGGATCAATGCCCAACGGATTGAAGTGGCGGGCGGTATTTTTATTTAGTTTACTCCGGAAGTTATTATCTTACGTCTGTCAAAACTGCCTGTATCACAGGCAGTTTTTTTTACATCCAAAAAATGCTGAGTATGCGC
>SDZZ01000269.1 GCA_004173255.1 Chitinophagaceae bacterium
ATGTTACAGGGGTAACGCCGATCAGCATATCCCTGATGGTACCACCGCCTATCGCCGTAACGAACCCGATTACCAGCACGCCAAAAATGTCCAGTTTGTTTTCGATCGCAGCAAAAACACCCGACATGGTAAACGCTGCGGTTCCCAGCATTTCAATGATAAACAGGAATTCATTAAAAGTGATCTCCATATAATGCTGCGTAAATTCGGTCTTTTCGGTGAAATACCGGAACTGAACCCGCAAGCTGCCGATGCTTCAGGGTGAAATCATACCAGGACCGGATAATTTTGCATGCAGTAACAACTTAACCCGTTCCCTGCCGGTATACTTTGCGGCAGCAGATAAAAACCAGAAGATGGCAAAAAGACTTCCACTTATTCTACTCATATGGGTAATCGCGGCTATTTATTTTTACCAGGTGATTTGCACACTGACGGACTCGGTGGTGATCCGATCGGCTTACTGGCTGGCAGACGCAGGCATCATTACCGGCATCATCCTGGCAATCCGCGCGCCGCGCGGCTCACGCACTCAGCACACGTTTATTACATGGATGATGGGATTGATCCTGCTGGCAGTGGTGCCACGCCTGTTCTCACTTCCTGTCCTGCTGGCTGAAGATCTGACCCGCCTGTTCCGGGGTTTCCCCGCAAGGTCAATCATCGTTTCGGAAATCACCCTTGGCATTGCAGGCCTCCTGTTCCTGATTGTGCTGTTTGGTATTACCCGCGGCCGGCATTTTTACCGGGTAAGAAAAGAAACTATTTATTTCAAAGACCTGCCTGCGGCATTTGACGGGTTTACCATTACACAGATCACTGATGTCCACGCCGGAAGTTTTACCAATGCGGCCGGCGTACAGAAAGGCATCGACCTGGTCAATAAACAACACAGCGACGTTATCCTGTTTACCGGCGACCTGGTCAACAACCAGGCTTCTGAAATGGATCCATGGATCACGGCATTTGCGAGCCTGAACGCGCCAATGGGAAAATATTCAGTGCTCGGCAACCACGACTATGGCGATTACATTCGTTGGGAAACGCCAGCGGCGCGGCAGGCCAACCTGGCGCGACTGAAACAAGTACATGCCGAGATCGGGTTCCGGCTGCTGCTCGATGAAGCGGTCACCTTGCGTAAAGGCGACCAGACTATCACCCTCATCGGCGTGGAGAACTGGGGTAAAGGCGGGTTCCAGAAATACGGTGACCTTAAAAAGGCAACCGCCCATGTGGCAGATGATGCTTTCCGAATCCTGATGTCGCACGACCCTTCACACTGGGAAGGCGTCACCCTCGACCATCACCAACACATCCACCTGACCCTGTCGGGCCATACACATGGTATGCAGTTCGGCATTGAGTTGTTTGGTTTCAAATGGAGTCCGGTGCAGTATGTGTATAAACAATGGGCTGGCCTGTATCGTAAAAAGAATCGCTTCCTGTATGTGAACCGGGGCTTTGGGTTCATCGGACTGAAAGGCCGCATCGGTATGTGGCCGGAAGTAGCGGTGATCACCCTGAAACGGGATGCTGGCAATACTAAACAGTAGTCCTGCAACCGCATGATGACGGAATTGTGAACGGTATTCATGAAATTTATCAAATGGACACACTGATACTCGATCAATCACAGGCCAGGAAGATCGTACTGCACGCGGCAGGTCTCGCAAAACCGGCGCAATTCGGGCGCGGAAAGGAAGCGGTCTTCAAGTTGATCGACCACTTGGGATATGTACAGCTCGATACAAACTCAACTGTTGAACGGGCGCACCACCATACCATTTTTGCACGGGTGCCCGACTATCGTACCGAATGGCTGACGGAACTACAGGCGGACAGCCGCATTTTTGAATACCTTACTTCCGATTCCGGATTTATACCCGTGGAAGATTACCGGTTTACCCTGCCTTCAAAAAAAAGTTTTACGGACCGGTATGCAGCGATCAGTGCGGCCGAAAAAAATGCAATGGACCGCGTACTCTCCCGTATAGAACGCGAAGGACCACTGATGCTGAAAGATTTTGAGAATGACCGGATGGAAGCGAGTTCCGGCTGGTGGGACTGGCGCCCCGCAAAGGTTGCACTGGAACGATTATACTTTTCGGGTCAACTGATGGTCACCCGCGACAAAACATTCCATAAAATATATGACCTGCCCAATAACCTGGTGCCCCGTCAAACTGACCGCACAGAACCATCTGCTGAAGAGTTCGCCCGGTTCTGCATCGGCCGTTTTTTAAAAGCGCTTGGTATTGCAGCTGCCAACGAACTGGCATGGAAGGCAAGGTTTGCCAAAAACAACCTGGTCAAAAAAGAACTGGAAAAAATGACCGACGAAGGTAAAGTGCTCCGGATCGCTATTGATGGGAAAAAGACAAGACCGCTGTACATGCTGCCCACTTACCGTAACAAAAAGATCAGCATACTTGATACCGCATTCATCCTATCACCTTTTGACCCACTGAATGTATTCCGCCAGCGACTGAAGGAAGTATTCGACTTCGACTACCAGGTGGAATGTTTTGTACCGGCACCCAAACGGAAATATGGTTATTTCTCATTGCCTGTTTTGCTCGGCGACCGTTTCATTGCCCGGATGGATTCCAAAGCCGAACGGAAAGAAGCTGTGCTCACTATCCATAACCTCCACTTCGAAGAAGACAGGCTGAATGATGATGACCTCAGTATCCTGGGCCGCGCAATGAGTGATTTCGCGGTATTTAACCAGTGCCGCAGGATCACCGTCAGCAAGACAAACAAGCCCGGATACCTGAAAAAACTAAAACCGCATTTCACTTTCTAGCCGACATCTCCTGCTACCGAATCGTCCGGCTTGAGCAACAGAATCACTTTATCGCGGAAGCTATATGCGGGTGAAGGTCGCGGACTTTACTATACACGAACACTATGCCAGCAGAAACCAGCAGGAAAATGGCTACCCGTACATAATTGAGCTGATGCCACTTTGCCACGGCGGACCGAATGCTATCCGATACCTCCTGCAGGTCCGCTTTCTGGAAACCCATGATCTGCGGTGCAAAAAATCCCAGTGTCCAGAGCCTCACCGCAAAATGCAGGGCAAAAAGAAGGAGCAGCAGGTTTCGCACTTCGGGAATCCGCCAGCAAAAAAATATTGCTGCAATAAAGGTTAGTTCATGTATGCTGTGCGCAATAATCCAGAACGTTTTAAGATCAGGTGCAAAAGGACCCTGCAATACCCCGAGTGATCGTGGAGCATCAGCTGTCCATTTCGGAACCAGTACAAATGTTTCAAATAGCTGGGCCCCGTTCATCAGGAAATAGGCGAGCATGGTTACCAGCATCCACCATTCGGCACGATGGATGTATAATGGGGTGATCTCACTCATGGCTTTTGTTTTTTATGCGGTGCAAGTCCGGCTGTTACTTCTTCCATAATATTAATAGCATCAAGCAGGTACTTCTCCACTGTTGCCTTTTCTGTCTTTGTCAACGTTCCAACCAGCCCCACAATCCTGGCGGACAATTCACCGAACGGCTTTCCAAGTAGCCTGGCAATTCGATCCGCATTGGGAACGATGGTCACCTTCCTCCTGTCGTCCTTGGAAAATTCCCGCTTCACCAGTTTCCTTTTTTCCAGCCGGTCAATTACACCGGTGACGGCACCTGTGGTAAGCCCCGCCCGTTGCGCCAGTTCGCCGGCAGTCATCGGACCCGACTCCCGCAATAAACTCAGGTATTTGTGGTCCGTGCCCGTCAGCCCTGCCTGCCTGGCAATTGCTTCATGCATGGAAATAGTTACATCTGAAAATCGTTTTCCAAGCGCCGCAACCTCTTTAGTGAGTACCTGATTGGCCATACTGTTATCTTATTTTAAATATATCTTAGACGCTAAGATATATTTTATTTTATTTAATCGGCAACTATTCGGTATTTTATTGAAAATATCAGCTCCCTGAATGTAAAAATCTACATACCACACCCCGCTTTACAGCCATATGTATTGAACATCCTGACGGTTGACGCTGTGCTGCCGGAGGGAATTGTGGAAGCGGTGACACCCTATCCCCCATCCCCTTTCCAATCCCTCATGTTTTACTGCAATGACCCTGTGGCAATGGGGCGCCCGGGCCATGACCATTTTGAAATGCAGCCACTTGCCCTGCTAACCGGTCCGCAGTTTTCGCGTGTGAACATCAGGGTTCACCAGCAGCTGAAGTCCATACGGTTCGATTTCCTGCCGGGTGGATTATACCGCATGCTGGGAATCCCAATGCATGAATTATTTGACGGGGGTTATGATGCAGTTGATTTATTTGGATCCGGTATGAAACAGCTGAACGAGCAGCTAAAAAATACCATTAACCTGGAGGACGGCAAAAACCTGGTTGAAACGTTCCTGATGGCAAGACAGGGCCGGTTTGCTGAAACCCTGCCCTTCGACAGGGCGTTGATTGGATTATTGAAACAGGAAGGCGGTATGGACATGGAGACGGCCGCCTCACTGGCCTGCCTGAGTAGCCGGCAATTTGAAAGGAAGTGTAACGAACGTCTTGGCATGAACCCGAAAATGTACTCCCGGATCCTGCGCTTCTCGAAAGCTTATCGCCTTCATGAATCATTCCCCGACCTCCCATGGATCAGCATCGCACACCAGGCCGGGTACTACGACCAGATGCATATGATCAGGGACTTCAAAGTATTTGCCGGCGTAAATCCTTCCGTAATCGAACAGCAACTCCACAGCACGCCACTGCGCATGCAAAAAGACATGAAAATCTGAAATGTCGTTTTTGTACTATGCTGGCGGGGCATGACCAGCCTAGATTTGATAAAAATCAAACGCATGGCAACTTCTTTTAACCCGGCTGGCAATTTCTTCTTCGAAAAAAAACACAGTGTGGTCCCGCAGGACCAGCTACCCCATTTGCTGAAAATCCTTTGGCCGGTCCTGTTCTGCATATTTACTTATTATCCATTGCAGGGCCAGTCGTATGACAGCCTGCAGAAACTCGACGGACTGCACGCCACCACCTACTACAGTGCCGGTGCGGGGATCAAAGCGAAAAGGATGTCGGCGCAGATTGATTCGGTCATCTCATTCTACAACGCACAGCTAAAGTTTTCACCGTCTGTTACGTTGCTGTTGCTTTCGCCGGGTGACTGGAGCAACTATACCACATTCCCATTTTATGGTATGCCGCACTATACAAGTAACAAAACGCTGGTTATTGCTTCGGAGGACAATGATTACTGGAGAAGCATGATACCTTCACCAGACAAGCTGCCGGATTCATTCAACACATTGTTGAAACAAACCTACACTGGGACAGACGGTACTGTCAGCATGGAACCTTTCTTCGACCTGCTGGCCATCCATGAACTTGGTCACGCTTATAGCAGCCAGGGCGGCCTGGTAACCCAACGCCGGTGGATGGGTGAATTACTACCGAACATACTACTGCACGCCTACATTGCAGAAAAAGAACCGTCACTTTTGCCGGCACTTACTGCATTTCCGGCAATGGTGGTCGGTACTACCCGGCGGGATTCATTAAAATTCACTACACTCACTGATCTTGAAAAGAATTACAATGTGATGGGACCGCAATATCCGCAGAACTATGGCTGGTACCAGTGCCGATGGCATATGTCCGCCCGCAACATTTACGAAGCAGGCGGCCTGGATGCAGTGAAGAAATTGTGGTCTGTTCTGAAAAAACAGCGGGAAGTGTTGCCGGACCAGGCATTGCCAGACCTGCTGGCCAGGGCCCATCAGAGTATTGCCGATGTATGGTTAAACTGGGATAAAGTGCCATATTAAGTGGTATTCGCCGTTTTTGCTTCAGGGCAGATTCAGCAACCGATAATCGGCCTGGAGGGCGATAAATCTCCTCCGGCAACGAAGGCTTTGTCTTAAGGCGTTACCAGTCAGTTCGTTGAAATTCCGGCTTTGGCCCGGCTGCATCCGGCAGTCCCCACCAAAGTGTAACCATCAGCAGCTGCGATATATCCATTCGTTGTAAGCTAAACCCATAAAGGATTTCAGCCACATGCAGAAAAAATCAGGCAACCGTTACTGTCCGGAATTCGTTAAATTTAGAATATATGAAACGAACGATACCTGCCGCACTTGCCTGCATCCTGAGCCTCCAGATCTGCATGGTGATAGCCCAACCCCCTGCCGTTACTTTCCAGACGCAATCGCTGACTGGAGTTACATCACCGGTTGACCTGATCAACGCAGGCGACGGAACCGATCGTATGTTTATAGTGCAGCAGGATGGTATTGTGCGTGTCTGGAACCG
>SDZZ01000012.1 GCA_004173255.1 Chitinophagaceae bacterium
TACCGTTCCTCCGACCGCTTTGTTTATCCGCCCCCGCCGGCAACCCCTTTCAGTGATGTGACTGCCGGAATGGGTATCAGGTGGAAACACCAGGAGAACGACTATAATGATTTTAACAGCCATCGACTGCTGCCCCATTTGTTGTCGACCCATGGTCCGGCCATGGCGGTTGCCGATGTCAATGGCGATGGCCTCGACGATATTTATGTAGGTGGCGCATCCGGACAGAAGGGGCTGTTGCTGGTGCAGCTTGCCAGCGGGCAGTTTACCGAACTGGCCGGTCCGACCACAGTTCCCACCGAGGAAACAGCAGCCGTGTTTTTTGATGCAGACGGGGACGGGGACCAGGATCTTTTTGTGGCTTCCGGAGGCAATGACCGCAGCCTGAAAGACCCGGCCATCAATGACCACCTGTACCTGAATGACGGAAAGGGAGGTTTTACCCAACACATTTTTCCGCCACTGTCTGCCAGCAAAAGCACGGTCAGTGTTGCCGATGTGGACCACGATGGTGATGCTGATCTTTTTATCGGTGTGCTGACCGCAGCATTTGATTACGGTCTCCTTCCGGCGTCGTATCTCCTGTTAAATGATGGCCATGCAAACTTCAGTGCCGCACCGCGTTCCATGATCGACCTGCACATTGCCGGCATGGTCAGTTCCTCCGCCTTTGCTGATGTGAATGCGGATGGGTGGACCGACCTGGTGCTGGCCGGGGAATGGATGCCGGTCACGGTGTACCTGAATAAAAACGGGAAGTTCAGCGCATCGCAGTTGTCCGGATCAGAAGGGCTGTGGCAATCAGTCACAGTGGCTGACCTGGACCATGACGGTCATCCGGATTTACTCGCCGGTAACTATGGACTCAATTCAAAACTCCATGCGAGTAATGAAAACCCATTGAGGATGTATGTAAAAGATTTTGACCACAATGGCCAGCCGGAACAGATCCTGACCTACTCCACAGAACAGAAAGAATATTCGTTCCTGGGAAAAGACGAACTGGAAGTACAGTTGCCGGTCATGAAGAAGTCGTATCTCCGTTACCAGGATTTTGCGGGCAAAACAATTCAGGAAATTTTTGCCGGGCAGCTGGATGATGTGGAACCCTTCAAGTGTGTTACCCTCTCTTCGGGCGTGTTCCGAAATGACGGCAAGGGGAATTTTACTTTTGAAGCACTGCCCGATGAAGCGCAATACTCGCCGGTGTTTGCTATGCTGGCCGATGATGTAAACGGTGATGGCAGGACTGACCTGCTGACTGCCGGTAACTTCTTCGGCGTGTCGCCTTACGAAGGCCGGTATGATGCCAACCGCGGATTCCTATTTTTATCCGGCAAAAATGGATTTGAATTTATGTCACCTGGGCGAAGCGGATTTGTAAACCCGGGAGAAAGCCGCGACCTGAAGAAAATAAAAACAGCCAGGGGATGGTTGTATGTGGCGGCGCACAATAATGCGGGCTTGCAGTTTTTCAGGTTGTCGGAAAATGTAACGCAGTAGGGGACCTCTCTTTCATTTAGTGCCGCAGGAGTTCATCATCTGGCGGGCAGCTTGCCTTCATCAGCATCCCTGCGGGATTACATCTGTTATCAGTATACAGGGAACACCAGTTCGACTTCCTCTTCCGGATGGTCGGGCAGCCTGGCAGGCTCCATATTGTACTTCTCCAGTTCCTGGGCCACCTTTTGTAAGCCCTGGTCATTTGCGTAGCGGTTCATTGCTGCATAAAGTTCGCGCAAAGCACCCACCTTTCCCTTACCCGTGAGCACCCTGCCGGTAGACGGAAGATGCAGGTAACTGATACTGGTGTCTGGCTGGCTTGCAACGGTCACAGGGATTCCGACAGCGAATTCTGTTTTTTTCGGTGTAACCACATTGGAGGTAACGTAATAATAATTTTTTGCTCCGCCTGGTTTATTGCGGGCAATGTAAGCCACAAGCGTATCATACAATGATTGCAACGTTTGGGTGCGATTGCTGTCGGCCGAAGCACGGGTGCTGGTGAGGATAATGGAATCACGTACCGGTGTCAGTTCGATCCGGAATCCGTAGCGCAGTGCCGGGTCTTCCATGGTCGATTTGAGGTTGATCAGTCCCTGCTCAATATTATCCCTGCCGGTAAAAAAATTGGATATGCGTTTGTACCAGGGCATTTTGACTGACCACAATACCTCGGTCTGCTTTTCATTGGGCATCGGGATGGCCGAGATGGATTGCACGCTGACTGTTTCCCCATCTGTTTCAGTCACCATGACCAGTGAAGGGTTGAGTGCATGGATCGACAGCTGCCTGTTGTTGGCATCGGTCAGGACAGTACCACCGGCACCTGCACTTGCGGCGGTGCCGGTAGTTCCATCTGTAAAGCCCGGATACCAGGCGCGGTAATTTTTGATGTTGTTCAGCTGCAGGGATACGTCATAATAATCCGCGTTCACCCGGATGGTCTTCTCCACCGTAGTGGCCATGCTGCCTGCAACCAGCAGTCCGGCAATACAAGCCAGCACAACCGCCAGCCTAATGATCCGTTTCTTCTTCATTCTGTAGGTACTTATCTCATGAAGGACATAATGCCTTCCAGTTCTGTTTCGTCGGGTAAATAAACATTGCCGAAATCGGTCACGTTCGGGTTGGCGAATGTCATCGGGTTTTTTGTAGTCCGCCTTACTGAGCCGTGGAACTCTTTCGCCCCCGATTCATCCATCAGTTGTTTAATGTTGGAGGCGCGGATACCTGCGCCGGGCATAATGATAATGCGGTCACCAGCTGCTTTTACCAGTTCACCCAGCACCTTGCCGGCTTCGGGTGCGCCCGTTGCCTGGCCGGAGGTAAGGATGCGTTCACAACCGGTGCTGATAATATCTTCCAGTGCCTGGTACATATCCGGTGTGGCATCAAATGCGCGGTTGCAGGTAACGCCCATCGGGTAAGCCAGGTCAACAAATTCCTTCAGCAGGTCCGTATCGATGGTGCCATCAATCCGCTGTGCACCGATGGAGATGCCATCGCATTTCAGTTCCTTGCACATTTTGATATCGGCACGCAGGATTTCCTTTTCATCCTCATCATAAAAATAATTACCCGACCGTGGCCGCAGGATCGGGTACAGTTTGATAGAGATCCTGTCGCGGGTCTGCCTGATATGGCCGTAACTTGGTGTGGTACCTCCCTCGATCGGGTTGTCACATAATTCAACCCGGTATGCACCGTGTTTTTCAGCGATGATACAGGATTGTATGTTGAAAGAGCAGACTTCAAGAATTGCTTTTGCGCCCATGGTAATTAATAAATGCTTTTAGAGTTATAAACTTTGTCTTCTTTGTTTGATTTTACGGAGAAAGTGAAACCTTTCTGCAGGCAGTAGGCTCCGTATTCACCCTGTTTGTTGAGTGCGAGGAAGCCAACCTGTACTTCTTTTGCTTTTGACGGATTGCGTTTGATGATGCGTTGCACTGCATCCCTGCAGGCCTGTTCGGGTTTTGCGCCCTGGCGCATCAGTTCCACAATAAGATGCGCACCAACAATCCGGATCACTTCTTCACCCACGCCGGTTGCAGTGGCGCCGCCAACTTCGTTGTCGACATAAAGTCCGGCCCCGATTACCGGTGAGTCACCCACCCGGCCCTGCATTTTGTACGCCAGTCCGCTGGTGGTACAGGCCCCGCTCATCATGCCACGGCCATCGATGGCCAGCATGCCAATGGTATCGTGGTTGTCTTTGCCGCCGGGCATGGGATCCGTTTTTTTGTCGTACAGCCTGTTCTCGATGTTTGCTTCCGGATTATACTTCGCTTCTTTCATCCATTCCTTCCACGCCTTTTCAGAGGAAGGGGTCAGCAGGTTTTCTTTTTTAAATCCGTTTGCCAGCGCGAAACGCAGGGCGCCCTCGCCTGTCAGGATTACGTGCGGGGTTTTCTCCATTACCAGTCGTGCCACGGAGATCGGGTGTTTGATGTGCTCCAGGCACATCACCGATCCGCAGTTGTACAGTTCGTCCATGATACAGGCGTCGAGCGTAACCCGTCCGTCGCGATCGGGCAATCCGCCGTAACCGACACTCTGGTTGCTCTCGTCCGCTTCGGGTACCCATACGCCCTGTTCAACCGCATCGAGTGAGCGGCCGTTGGCAGATAAAATTTTCCACGCGGCTGCATTGGCAGCCTGGCCGAAATCCCAGGTGGAAATTACGATCGGGTGGTTTGGTTTTCCGGTTACGGCTGGGCGGGAAGCAGAACCGGCGAACAACTGTTCACCGGTTAAGATTGCTGCGGATCCAGCCAGGGAATGTTGCAGGAACTTTCTTCTGGTAGACATAATTAATTTTAGTTAACAGGAATGGTCAAATCAATGATCTTGCTTCCCTTGACGGTTTGGGTGCCACCGGCGCTGGTCCAGTTTTCCTTGTGCACCACTACATTTTCAGGAAGTGTAACGTTGTCGAGGAAAGTTAGACGTAATTTTCCAGCATCGCCCTTCGAATTGACGGCAAATTCAAAATTTATCCGTCCGAACGGTGTAGTGATTGCATTCAGCCGTGTAACGTTGCCTGCCCTGGCCCATTGTTTTGGAAATGCTTCCAGCAGGTGCAGGTCTTTTCCGCGATCAAGTTCGATCATGTGCACCACCATGCGGATGAATTCGGCGCTGGCCCAGTTGTGTGGCATGTCGCCGACCTCTTCATTACCAAGACCGACCGGTTTCTGTTCTTCCCTCCACACCATGGTTGGGGACGAGTGGTTGGCAAAATCGTACAAAAGCTGGGGAATACCCTGCGTCTTGCCAAGCCATTGCATGGCGTGGCCATAAAATGAACTGAAATAGCTCCACAGTCCACCGGTCATCCATCCCGTGCTGATTACTTCGCCTTCCACCAGGTGGTCACTCAGCATATCCACGGTCTGTTCGGCCCATTTATGCAGCTCGGGTGTTTCATCGAACAGCTGGCCGGGATAAACCGACTGGGCAAAGGCCCACTGGCCGCGCTGTGCTTCATGGTTCTGTTCGTTATGGATCATAACCGGCAGGTAGGTATTGCCTTTTTCATCCTGGCGGATATCGGGCCTTGCCTTTTCGATAAAGAATGCCAGCCACTTTTTATAATCCGCTTCCCAAAGGGCGGCCTGGTCTGTTTTACCCAGCCATTTCGCCGCATTGACCGCCCACTTCATACCACTGAGGCAGTACTCGGTATTGGAATAATCATTGCCGTGCTGGATGCCGCCATCAACGTTACCATTTGGCAGCAGTCCGTAGTAGGGTTTGGTAGAATCTTTCAGTGCTTCGGCGCGCAGGTAGTTGATCCTTTTCAGGCAACCTTCAATCACGCTCCAGTTATCGGCCAGCCATTTTTTATCCTGGGTCAGCATGGCATGACGGATCAGCATGATCGGCACCAGGCCATTTTCTTTATGGAATGTAGTGATCATTTCAAAACCACCATCGGGCAACTGGAAATGGGTAAGGTAATCGATACAGCTGCGCACATCTTTGGTATACCCCAGCATGGTGCCGACTTCGAGCAGGTAGGTGCCATCAGCAAGCCACAGGCCGCGGTACTGCGTAGGTCCAACGTGGAAAGATTTTGCACCGCGACGGATATCCCGTGCCTGGAAAATATTACGGATGCTGGAGGTTACCATTGCCTGCACACCTGCGTCAGGAACGCTGATGGCAGAGGAGGAGGGACTGTATTTTTTCCACCATGCTTCCGAGAGGGCCATTTGTGCAGTGCTTACCGCAACAGCAGGGGTGTAACTTTTAAACGGGTCGAAGAAGCGGCTGAGGGTAACGGTAATCTTTCTGGATTCCTTTGCCTTCAGGGCTACCGCAGGTACGCCGATGGTGTAAAATTTGGCGGAGTCCTTCACTACCGAAGCCAGGCCATTGGAGGTGGATACACGGGTGTACTCATCAAACTGGATATAGTTCCCTTTTTTGTAGATGGAATCGATACCTCCGTACCTCAGCACCGGTTCGAAGCTGACTGCTGCATTGGTTTTGTTGGTCAGGGTGACCAGCATATGGTACCGGCGTTCGGGCATACCCACGTTGGCGCACTTTGCATAAAGTAATGCCTGGCTGTTTGCCTTGCCGCTGATGATGTCTTCGTTAGCTGGTACCTTATCCTTAAACAGCCAAAGGCCGTTAACAATAGAATTACGTTCTTTTGCTCCTGGTTTGTTGGAGATCACAACGGTGAGGATGCCGTCCTTATCCAGGTCTTTCGAATCAAACGTGTAAGTACCCGGTTTATGGATCCCGAAGTCTTTTGCGAGGTCGATATCGGTTTGTTTTCCCCCCTCCACAGCAATACGCATTTCACGTTTGCCGATAGAGTCATACTGGCCTTCGCAGAAACCCAGCACCACCTTGTGCGAGCTTCCCGGAGGGACCTTTATATGGTATTCAATGAGGCCTTCACCGGATAAACCCTTAATGCCTTCTGCCGCATCGGTAAATGCTGCATCGGCGGGAAAGGAGGGTTTGGACCAGTTGCGCAGGGCGCGACGGCTATCGAAACGTACAATACTGTATAATTTTTCCGGTGCGGGTATTTCCAGGAAGGTTTCCTCTTTGATAGTAACCTCCGGCGTTTCCTTGATGGTCACCGTCATTGGCGAAGCATTTGATTTCAGCACCTGGCTTTTCCAGGTTGAAGGAACCTTTGAATCAAACAGTACGGAAAAAGAAAACGTTCTTGGACCCTGGCGATAACCATAGTCACCGAAGAGCATGCCCTCTTTACCAACCAGTGTTTTAACAGGATCATCGGGCAGGCACAGCTGCGACTGCCACCAGGGAATGGAATACCGGTGATCCACCACCATGGGCGTGGTCTGCGCCATTGCCGAATGCCCCATCCAGAGCGCCATGAGGCAAGGCAATGTCTTCTTCAATTTACGGTGTATCATTTTTGTTTTTTTATATGTGACTACTAATGCGGAGCGATAAAAACATTTTCCATTTCTTCCAGTGTTTTGCCTTTCGTTTCCTTCACCACTTTCCAGCTGAACACAAAATTGATCAGGCTGCAGCCGGCAAAAATCCAGAAGGTAACGGCGGGGCCAACGTTCTCAATCAGCCATGGGAAAAACTGGCCGACCACCCACACGGCAATCCACAGGGCAAGGGTGCAGATCGATACTGCCTTCACCCGGATGTCGGTCGGGAAGATCTCATTGATCACGATCCAGGTAACGGGTCCGAGCGAGAAGGCAAAACAGGCGATGTAGACCAGCATCAGCACCAGCAGCAGCGGGCCTTGCGTATTGCCGGTATAAAAGAGCACGCCACAGAAAACCAGGGAAACCACAATGCCGGTCAGGCCGGTGAACAACAAAAATTTCCTGCCATATTTATCAACCCATTTAATGGCTACGATGGTGAACAGAAGGTTTACCGCGCCAATGATCACCTGGAACAACAGTGCGTTGTTTTTGTCAATGCCTGCTGCTTCAAAAATGCTGGGACCATAATAAATAATGGCATTGATACCTGAAAACTGCTGGAATACTGCCAGCACAATACCGATGATCAGTGGCAAACGAAAAGCTGCTGCCAGTACTGAGCGGTTATCTGCCGTAGCCTTTGTTGCGGCCCTGCTGATGTCTTCAAATTCTTTTTCAGCCACGCCGGCCATGCGGATCGTTTGCAGTATTGCCAGTGCCTTTTGCGGCTGGCCCATAGTTACCAGCCAGCGCGGGCTTTCAGGGATCCGCCCCAGCAGCAGCAGGAAGACCAATGACGGAATGGCCATCACCAGGAACATTGGCCGCCATGCTTCTGTTTTAAAGAACCACGATAAGCCTTCGCTGGTGAATGTGCCTTCCGCCCCCTTGATCAGCAGTGCGTTTGAGAAGTAGGCCAGCAGGATACCCACCGTAATAGCCAGCTGGTAGTAGGCGATCATGCGGCCGCGTTTATCTGCCGGAGCAAACTCGGCAATCAGCATCGGTGATATAACCGATGCCATGCCCACACCGATCCCTCCAAGCATACGTGCTACTACCAGCAGCGAAAAGTTTGGGGGAAAGGTGCAACCAAGCGCCGACAAAAGAAACAGCACTGCGGCCAGCTGGATGGTTTTTTTGCGACCGATCCGGTCACTCAGGATGCCTGTTACAAGCACCCCGATAATACAACCGACCAGTCCACTGCTTACCAGCCAGCCTTCCATGGCTGTATCCAGCGAGAACTGCGTTTTGATCAGCTGGATGGCACCAGAGATCACGGCCGTGTCGAATCCGAACAGTAATCCACCGATGGCTACGGTAATACAGATATACTGGGTTTTCAATGAGAAGGAATGTTGTTCCATAAGCAATCGTTTTTTTAATTAGCGCACATAATCATCTTCATATCGTTTAATGTCGTCCTGCTGCCAGTTGCCAAAGGCCACTTCGAGCACCCGGACGGCTTTGTCGCCCTTGCAACTGAGGCGGTGGCGTTCATTGGCCGGGATCCAGATTTCATCACCTGCTTTATAATCGCGGATCTCATCGCCTACCTGAACCGTTGCCCCGTCATCGATCACGATCCACAACTCTGCACGGCCGGTATGCGATTGCAGGCTGAGTCGCTGCCCGGGAAGGCAGGACATCAGGCTTACGGTGCAGTCTTCGTTATTTGCGTATTGTTTAAAAGTTCCCCAGGGCCGTGTAACAAAGGCTACATCGGGCTTTTCACCGGGGATGGATTTGGTCACATAGTCTGACATATACTGTGCTTATTTATGGGTGTGTTCTGACAAATGCTTTCATGGTACCGATCGTTTTGCCCTCGCTTTCGCCATGGGGGCGAATGGTGTACTCTTTAATATTCTCAGGGATCACAAATGTTTCGGCATAATGCACGATAAAGGGTTCAAATGCCCCGGCCGGACTTTCAATGATCGCTTCCCTTCCTTCCACCAGGTTCAGTACGTTCACCGAGCCATTGGTCTGGTGGGTAACGGTTTTGCTGAACCAGTGCCTTCTTGTTTCAATGAATTCACGCTCGTGCAGGCCGGTACGTTCCTCTTTCCATCCGTCACCCTCTGCCACCACTGTGACGGTATTGATCAGTTCTTTCTTTGTTTTTTCCGGGGTGTACGACCAGTCAATTACTTTTTTACCATGTTCAATATTGATCGGTCTTGGTTTGCCATCCATCCCCATCCTTCCCCAGTCGTACAGCTTGAACGTAAACATATAAGGGGTGGCACTGATCTCCAGCACCATGCTGTTGGTACCCGAGCAGTGGATGGTACCGGCTGGTATCAGGATATGGTCGTGTTTTTTCATCGGCCATTTTTCCACGTAGGCTTCGGCATCAAAATCATTGCCGGTGGAATTGGCTTCGCGTAATGCGTTGAGCATTTTTTCCGGCTCAATGTTTTCTTTCAGACCCAGGTAAACACACGCGTCCTCGCCTGTATCGAGCATGTAGTAGCTTTCGTCCTGCGTATAATCCATCCCGAAATTTTCACGGATGTATTCGGTGTATGGATGCACCTGCAGGCTCAGGTTACCACCCTGCATGGTATCGAGGAAGTCGAACCGGATAGGGAACTCATCGCCGAACCTCGCCTGCACCGCATCTCCCAGCAGTTTGCGTGCATTTGAAAAAACGAGGTTCATCGACGGCGTTTCAAACATCACGCCGTTGAAATTGATCAGCAGGCTGTTTTCTTCCGGTACACAGTCGAAACACCATGCATAGTTGGGTTTGGATGGGTCCAGTTCAAAATGTTCTTTCATCCATTGACCACCCCATGGCCCCGGATCAAAAAACGGTACAAGGCGGAACGGCTGCGCCACCGTTTTTTTATAAGCTTCGTTGAGGGCCTTGCCGGTAACCATCTTCGGCTGGTCACGTGTGGCGGTGTCCACTACCAGGTCCCATGTATCCATCAGCGACTTCTTGTGGCGGTCGCACACACGCCAATCCACGTAGAATGCCTGTTTATACTGCAGGGATGCCTTCACTGTTTTATTTTCCACTCCCAGGTTATTGACCTCATTGGTGCGGAAACGCAGCTGTCCTTCCCAGCGCGGCATGTCGAAGTACACCACCATTCCCGGTTTGGCGAGCAGCGTAGCGCCGGGACCATAGATATACACCGGGGCGTCTGTGTTGCGTTCCAGCTCCATGGCCAGTTCACTGATGCGAGCGGTGTCGAAAAAGCTAGCCAGTTTCAGCCGGGTAATATAACCGTACAATTCATCATCCGTTACATCCGGGTAAATCATCTGGCTCACCTTTTCCGGTGGCAGCATATAGTCTTTTGTAAAATAAAATTTACCGCCGGTTTTACCTGCCAGGTTGGGAAGCACTTCTTCTTCCAGCAGCCCGGGATAACATTCCAGTGCAACAATGCGGTTACCCTCGGGCAATGCATTGGCTCTTTCGGAGATCGTCCTGGTGATATCGTTCCATCCCTGCCAGGAGATGGTTTCGGCGGACGGGAAATCAATAAAAGGTTGTTTGTTGTAATTCGATTTTGCCATAATTATTTTTTCGGCGAAGCCGTCTGTTAAATACTGTATTGCAGGGTGTGGACAACCCCAAGTATGCCTGCATCCTCTGCCAGTTGGGTTGGTCTGATATCGACGGTACCCCAGGGGGTCCACGCATGCTTTTTTACTTTCTCGCGGATGTAAGGCATAATCACATCGGCACTGTGTAATACCCCGCCACCGATAACGATCACTTCCGGATCGTAGGCGTGGATCAGGTTTACAATACCGGCCGACCATACGTCCATGCTGTATTTCACGATTTCCAGCGCCAGCGCATCCTTGCCTGCTGCGGCTTTGAAGAGCACGGAGAAATCGATCGTGTCTGCTGTTGATAAAACGCTTTGCGGGAACAGTGGATGTTCGCGCGTAATTTCTGCCAGGCTCCAGGTAGATCCGTGGGCTTCCACGCAACCCTCGTTACCGCAGGAACACGGTCGGCCATTTACCTGGATTGAAAAATGTCCGCCAAGACATCCTGCCTGGAAATGTTTGCCCCGCAGCAATTTTCCTTCCATCACTGCGGATGTGCCAACGCCGGTGCCGATGGTCATCACCACCAGGTCGTTGGTATCGGTGCCCGCACCATATTTCCATTCACCCACGGTTGCCATACGTGCGTCATTGTCGATTGCAAACGGGACCGACCATTTATCGGTTACCCATTGTTCAAGGTCGAGCGACGGGGCGTCGTCATATTTCGCGTTGGTGGAAAGGATCTTTTTGGAATTGGTATTCACCAGTCCGGGGAACGCCAGGCCAACACCCGCCAGTATTTTTGACCCTTCGGGCAAAGTGGCCATGAGCCCGTTCATCTCTTCTTCCAGCTGGGGTAATGCTGCTGCCAGTCCGTGTGCAGAGCGGGCCGGAACAATGCGCCGGGCAATCACCCTGCCGTCCGACACGATTCCCATCTTGATCCTGGTTCCACCAAGGTCAATGCCCAGGTAATATTGTTTCATCATGGCGATGCTGTTCTTATGAATGGTTATCTGTCAGTACCGGTTCCCCGTTTTTTTCTACGAGGATCTTTGAAAAACCATCGGTGCTGATGGTGTCATAATCGTGCCCGGCATCCGATGGCCACACTGCACTGAAAGATAACACGGTGTTGCCCGTGTTGGCGGTGCGGTGGGCAATATGCCCGTTAATATAATGAACGCTGCCGGGGTACATTTTTTCTGCGTGGGTGCGGCGTTGTTCGTCCATCAGGATGAGCATGCCTTCGCCTTCGATGCAGAAATAAAATTCACCACGGTCACGCAGTTTATGGAAATGTCCCTTGGTCATGAAATATTCATCGCCCACTTTTCCCGGATGGATGTACGTGATGCCGAAGAAAAGTCCGGCCGTGGTACCATCCGGAACCGGTAAATAAGAGGCTACTTCATATACGGTAATGTCGGCCGGAAGGGCCGCCAGTGCTGCTTTGTCGCTGAAGATATCCTGGAGGTTGCCCAGCTGGCGCGAAATGCGGTCAATGGCCGGCCCGGTTAAATCGATACCGGAAAACCGGGTAGGTGGAACAACTATGTCAGCCATGAAAACGATTTGTGGTTTAGAATGATTGCCTGTCAATGATCACAAACGGATTTTCAATTACTTCTCCCTTACCGGCAAGGATCATATTGGCCATGGCCTGCCCCATTGCAGTAAAGTCGGTGGTAATAGTGGTAATTCCGTTTGCTATAATGCTTTTAAGGTTTGTTTCGTTGTACGACATCAGCCCGATGTCTTTTCCCAGTTGCCATTTCTTTTCCCTGGCAAACTTGACTATATCAACCAGGTGGTTGTCATCGATTACGATGAATGCGTCTTTTTCTTCAATCCGGCCCAGGTCGGGCGCATGCAGCACCTCGGTCTGGATCATTTTTTTCTTCGAAAACTTGTTAAAGCCAGCGATGATATCGCGGGTGCGTACCGATTCCGGGAAAATGAGGAACAGCCGCTTGTATTTCGATACCAGGTGCTGCGAATCCATCAGGATAGAATAAATATCCTTTTCAAAATTCTGGTACACCCCCGGAAAGGTTTTGTTGTATTCACGGAAACCGACGTCGAGCAGGAATGTCCGCTTTGGATCCAGTTTACCAAGAATGCCCTGGGTGTCTTCATGCGTTTCCGGCATAATGATATAGGTGTTGTAGTACCCGGCCTGTTCACGGATCAGCGTTTCAAACATTTTCATGCTGTGGTGATGGAAATAGATATCGAGTGAACAGGTTTTCGGAAGGCTGTCCAGCAGGGCATTGAACAGTGTTTCCTTGTAGGGGGTAAATGTGCTGAAAAGCAGGAAGATCTTTTTTGTGAGGTTGGTCTCGGTGCTGAGCACGTAATATCCCTTGCCCGGTATCGAATCAATGATGCCGGAGGACCGGAGTTCATTGTAGGCAGTAAATACCGAACCCCTGGCCAGCGAAAATTCGGCAGAAATCTGGTTGACCGAAGGCAGCATATCATCCTTCCCCAAAACGCCCTGGTCAATATTGCGATGGATCGACTGCACAATCTGCTTGTACACCGGTGTTGTCAGCGCGGTGTCAATCGTGATCAATTCTTTTAGTTTTTTGGATTTACTCATAATACAGCCGGGTTGGTTCGGGGTTAATGGTTCGTAAAAGTAGTAAAAAAAATCAAATAAATGGACAGGTATATACTGGTATGTTTTTTAATTTCAAACGCCCGGCAATCATTGCGTTACATTCAAAAAAATAAAAAACAGGTTTCGCCGGAACATCAGAACGGGTAGGGGGAGCCTGGCAGGCGAACGGGACGGAAGTACCTAAAATAATCATGCCAGCTGAACTTTGGCCGGTGATTGGTAATAATTTTACAGACATCTTTAAAATACTGCCAATGCGCGCTGGTCCTTTCCTGAAATTAATTGTTTTCCTCCCCATTCTCCTGGTGTTTACCCTGCTGCATGCGCAGGTTAAGAAAGCCGCTTTCTGGTTATCCGATCCTGACTCGGGCATCCTGTTCAGGCAACAGCCATCCATCAGTCCCGAAGACGGCAAGCTGTTCGCCCGGCCAACACAGGATCTGCCGCAGCCCGGCGAGTTCATCGTGGTGAACCCTGCTCAAAAATACCAGTCGGTCGACGGCTTCGGCTGGGCATTGACCGGCGGCAGCGCGCAGCACCTGATGCGCATGGGATCGGCGGAACGAACGGCGTTGCTGAACGAGTTGTTTTCTACAAAAGGCAGTGCCATTGGCGCCAGTTATATCCGGCTCAGCATCGGTGCATCCGACCTCAACGAAAAAGTTTTCTCGTATGATGATCTTCCGGCGGGCCAGACGGATACGGCGTTATTAAAGTTTGATCTTGGGCCCGACAAAGCAGACGTAATCCCGGTTATGAAACAGATCCTGCGGATCAATCCCGCCATTAAGGTGATGGGTTCCCCGTGGTCACCCCCGGTATGGATGAAAGACAATAACGATACCCGCGGTGGCAGCCTTCGTCCGGAATATTTCCCGGTGTATGCCCGGTACCTCGCAAAATACATTGTGGAAATGAAAAAGCAGGGGATTGTGATTGACGCCATCACGGTGCAAAATGAACCGTTGCATCCGGGCAACAATCCAAGTTTGCTGATGCTGGCAGCGGACCAGGCAGTCTTTGTCCGCGATCATCTTGGGCCCGTTTTTAAAAAACAAGGGATAAAAACAAAGATTATCGTGTATGACCACAATGCGGATAAACCTGAATACCCTATTTCCATACTGAATGATCCTGAAGCGCGGAAATATGTCGATGGATCAGCCTTCCATTTATATGGCGGGAAGATTGAGGCGTTAACAACAGTGCATGATGCCCATCCGGACAAGAATCTTTATTTCACCGAACAATGGGTGGGTGCACCGGGAAAAATGCCACGTGACCTCCGGGAGCATACGCGCAACCTCACCATTGGTGCCATGCGCAACTGGAGCCGCACGGTAATTGAATGGAACCTGGCGGCCGATCCCAACAGTGATCCCCATACCGATCGAGGCGGTTGTGACCGTTGCCTGGGTGCCGTTACCATCGATAAAAACGCGGTGACCCGCAACCCGGCCTATTACATCATTGCCCATGTTTCAAAATTTGTCAGGCCCGGATCTGTGCGTATTGCTAGCACCGCATCGGTCACATTACCCAATGTTGCCTTCAAAACACCCGATGGCAAAATCGTTGTACTTATCCTCAACGACACCAAAGAAGCCATCAGCTTCAGCATCCTGAACGGTCCCTCTTCCGTCACCACCCGCCTCAGTGCTGGTGCTATCGGGACCTATATTTTTTAGTGGTCGATTCCGGGGAATCAAAAATTGAATCAGATTTCCCGCGCCTTTCCGGGAGCGGCCATAGTCAGTTAACAAGTCATAAGGATAGTGCCCGGCCCTGCCGGGACAGCGGGCAAAACCTTTTAGTTTTTTGACCCGTTGGAAACAAAGGGGCAAAAAAAAGGGCCCGGATAGAAATCCAGCCCTGTATTTTAATCCAATATCCTATGAAAAACCATTGCAAGGATACGCCTGTTATTGAAACAAGTCAATACCATTTTAAGGGTATATCTCAATAAATAGTAATTGGTCGGAAACGCCCTGTAAATCAGCATTAATTATGGATGGAGGAGAAAGTTTTGAACTTCCGGTCACCTTTCTGGGGCAGGAGCGCATGGTGCAGGCCACGTTGAGTACAAGGGGGTATCTTCACCGGATTACGGCCGAGGTGGATGGTGTGCTGGTCTTTTTTGAACCGGATGAGGAACGGAACTACCGGGCTGTGCTCGCCGAACCTACGGGTAATTCTTCCGTGAATACTGCGCTGGTGAAAGCCATCGTGGAAGCGCTTGAACTGAATTTTAAAAACGGATGACAGTCAGTACTCCTTTACTGGAACTGGGCAACAACGTTACGGGGTTGCCTTTTGAAATCCATTCGATGGAATGGATTGCAGAAAACCGCTGGCAGCGGAATGCCGGCGCGCACCGGCATAATTATTTTGTGATTATCTGGGTGATCAGCGGAAGCGGCCGGCACCGGGTGGACATGAACACCTACCCCGTCCGCGACAACACCATATTCTGCATAGCACCGGGCCAGGTCCACGAATTACAGACGGACGGTGATGCCCACGGGTATGTGATTTCGTTTACGCAGGAATTCCTTGGTGCACATGACAACCAGGCTGAACTGATTTTCAGGTGTTCGGTATCGGCATCGCCCGACGAAGGGCCGGTCATACCCGTATCGGAGGATATGCAGCAGGAGTTACTCGACGTAGTCAACAACCTCCGGAAGGAGTACAGTAATTTTTTCCTGCTCCGCTCGGAAATACTGAGGGGTTACCTGAAAATTTTCCTGGTCTACCTTTCCCGCCGGGTCGATGTCACTGCTACCACCGCGCCACCATCGCGCCACACTGAACTGCTGCGGACATTTTCGGAACTGCTGGAAAAAAATTTCAAGACTGAACATTCCGTGTCGGGCTATGCAGCTGCGATGGTTATTACACCCAACCACCTGAACGAAATCATAAAAAAAAGTACCGGCTTTCCGGCAAGCCATCATATCCAGCAACGGATTGTGTTGGAAGCGAAACGCCAGGCGATGTATTCCGGCGTTTCAATGAAAGAGATTGCATACGATCTCGGCTTTGATGACGTGGCACACTTCAGTAAATTTTTCAGGAACGGGACCGGATTGAGTTTTACCGATTTTAAAAAAAACCTTGCCGATGGATTCAACCAATAACCTTTCGACGCCGCAGCCAACCGGCAATGCAGTAATCTGGGCAATTGACCCGGTGCATTCGCGGATCCGTTTTGATGCACGATACCTGCTGCTGAGTGCGGTGTCGGGATGGTTCAACGATTTTGAAGGTACTGTCGTTGCAGGCCCCGATAATTTTAATGACAGCCGCATCCGGCTCGCCATTTATACCAGCTCCGTCAATACAGGTAATGAGGAGCGGGACAAGCACCTGCGGTCGGCCGATTTTTTCGATGCCATCCATCATCCTGTTATCGGGTTCCATTCAACCAGCGTGGTGCAGTCGGGGCCCGAACTCCAGGTGACAGGTCTCATCAGCATCCGCGACATACAACGTGAACAGTACTTTACTGCCACCTGGCTGGGCACATTGCCCGACCCCATGGGTAACCAGAAGGCCGGATTTACGCTGGACCTGGTGCTGAACCGGAAAGACTTCAACATCAGCTGGAACCAGGCATTTGACCGCTCCGGAATTTTATTGTCCGACGAGATCCACCTGCACGCGGACCTGCAGCTCCTTCGCTTGTCATCGAACCCGGCCTGAATACCCTGCATAGCATCGGTGTCCCCTAGCAGGCCATCGCCCTGGACTTATTGCAAAAGTCCTTCCCCACCCAGCATTTGTACAACGGAATCGGTGACATCGCCATTGGGCAGGACCCTGTTTAACCGGAGATTTGTGGAATAATTAAAAACATTATAAACACAAAAACAAAGATCATGACAGACCGCATAAAAGGCATCCACCACATCACGGCAATTGCCGGCGATGCACAACGCAACCTCGATTTTTATACCGGCATACTGGGCCTCCGCCTGGTGAAAAAGACCGTCAACTTCGATGACCCCGGCACCTACCATTTGTATTATGGAAATGAAATGGGTGAACCTGGAACTATCCTCACATTCTTTCCATGGAAACATGTAAAACAGGGACAGGCAGGCACCGGCATGGCAACTGAAATCGGTTACTCCGTTCCGGCCGGCAGCCTCGATTACTGGATCAGCCGGCTCAATGCAGCAGGTGTAAAGACCAGCGATAAAAAAACTTTGTTCGGTGAAGAATACGTTTCATTTACCGATCCGGATGGTCTGAACCTGAAACTGATTGTGCCTGCAGGTAACGACCCACGCACCCCATGGCTCAGTGCCGGAACAACAGCAGCCAACGCCATCAGGGGTTTCCAGGGCATTACACTCACGTTGAAAGACCATCGCGCTACCGCAGCTATCCTGGTATCGGTATTTGGATACAAGCTGGCTTCCCAGGAGGGCAACACCTACCGGTTTGTTACCGATGCAGTGGAAGGTGCTTCCGTGGTGGACATCATCGAAATACCTGACGGACGTCCGGGCGTGAACGCAGGTGGAACCAACCACCACGTGGCATTCCGGGTGAAAGATGACCAGGTACTGATGGCATACCGGGAAAAGATTGCTGCCCTCGGTTTCCACATCACGCCAAAAATTGACCGTAACTATTTTTATTCCCTGTATTTCCGTGAGCCAGGTGGGGTGCTGTTCGAGATTGCCTCCGATAACCCGGGCTTTGCAGTGGATGAAAAACCGGAAGAACTCGGCGTTAACCTTAAGCTGCCTGCTCAATATGAAGACAGGCGCGCAGAGATCGAACGTGTATTACCACAACTGCAACCATCATTAAAATAAAAACATGAACAAACACCTTTATATGCGGTCGGGTCCCGCGCCGGATATTTCGGAAAAAGCACTCGTTATGATACATGGAAGGGGAGGATCTGCGGAAGATATGCTCCAGCTGGCAGCACACCTGCCGGTTGCAGGTTTCTCACTCATTGCACCACAGGCAGAAAATAACACGTGGTATCCTTACTCTTTCCTTGCACCCGAACAGCAGAACCAGCCTTCACTTGACCAGTCACTCGAAACACTGCAGAAGGTAAAACAGGATCTCAAATCGAACGGCATTGCTGACGAAAATATTTACTGGCTTGGTTTTTCGCAAGGGGCGTGCCTCACGCTGGAATATGTGACACGCAATGCGGCACGTTACGGCGGGGTAGTGGCTTTTACCGGTGGACTGATCGGTCCATCGGTCCAGCGAAACAGGTATGCAGGTGATTTTAAAAACACACCGGTGCTCATTGCCAGCAGTGATCCCGACCCGCATGTACCGGTCAGCCGGGTGGAGGAGTCTTCCGATATAATCCGCAACCTGGGGGCTGACCTGCTCGTAAAAATTTATCCGGGTATGGGCCACACCATTTCACGCGAGGAAATTGAACTCGCTGCCAGCCATGTTTTCAAAAAATAAACTCATTGTGATGAATAACTTCAGGGTCACCAGGATTTACAGCGATGCAAACGGTGACAGCCGTTTTGAAGACACCCTTATCCCGCTGAATCCGTCGGGGGAAATCGGATTCCTTTCTGAAGGACTGGAGGCAAAGCGCGTGATCTTCCGCAAAGTGGTGCCATCATACGATTACGATTTCCATAATGCACCACAGAAACAGTACCTGGTCTTACTTGATGGCCGCATCCGCATTGAAACGTCACTGGGCGAGACCCGCGATTTCACCGCAGGCGACGTGCTGTTGCTCGAGGATGTGACCGGCAAGGGACATCGCACAAAGAACCTGGTGGAAGCCGAACGGAGTTCGATCTTCATCACATCGCCTTAGTTTCCAGGAAGTCTGGCCTGTGAAACACTGTTTTCTGGCATGTCCATTGATGGTTAATCTGAATCAACAGGGATTGAATGGAAAATACATTCTGTATAAAACTTACGATTAAAACCGCCGGTGGCCATGAAGTCTTCGGCGAGTTTTTTCTTGGCCAGAACCGCAAAATTGCCGAGAACATTTTCCAGCAGCTGAAAGGCGACCGGGAGGTCGATGACCGTAACATCCTGCAGCTGGACCTGATGGAATCGCGGAACGGTTTACCTGTCAATATCAAGATGATGACCTGCGACCTTCACGAACTGCAGGACAATTGCCGTATCATTACAAAAGAAATGTTCCGTGTTTTCAATCTAGAAGAATAACCCCAATGCGCACTGTACTGCTTCTCGCCGCCTCCAACATCTTCATGACTTTTGCCTGGTACTACCACCTTAAACATGAGGGATGGCCTTTGTGGAAAGCCATCCTGATCAGCTGGCTGATCGCGCTGGTGGAGTATTGCCTCGCAGTTCCGGCAAACCGTCTCGGCAAGGCCGGCGGTTACAGCCTGTTCCAGCTGAAGATCATCCAGGAAGTAATAACGCTGGTTGTATTCGGGGTTTTTGCGGTTTATGTAATGAAGGAAAGTTTCCATTGGCGCTACCTGGTCAGTTTTGCGTTTTTACTAGGTGCGGCCTATTTTATGTTCACCAAACGGTTTGGCTGATTCAGGCATTTTGTTAAACCACCTCCGGATATTAGCAAATCCGGGCTACATGTATAACTTTGTCTCTCAAGTTTACCTCCATGAAAAGATCGTTTTTGCTGTCTATAGTACTGTTGCTGACCGTCGCGCTGACTGCACAGGAAGCACCGGAAGGCTTGTTCCTGAATTCAAAGGCGCCCGATTTTAAAGGGACTGACCAGAATGGCAAAACAGTCAGGCTGAAAGACCTGCTGAAAAAGGGGAAAGTAGTACTGGTATTTTATCGCGGCCAGTGGTGCCCGTCCTGTAATAAATACCTTTCACAACTGAACGACTCGCTCCAGGCAATTGAAGGCAAGGGTGCAACCGTTATAGCCATCACCCCCGAAACCACTGAGAATATTGCGAAGACTGTGGAGAAAACAAAGGCGGGTTTTTCAATCCTGAGCGATGAGGGATTAAAGATCATGAAAGCATACGATGTGGAATTCGAAGTGCCGGAAAATACACTCACCCGTTACCGCAACTCAGGGATTGACCTCACAGAAAATAACGGCAAGAACGGGAACTTCCTTCCAATCCCGGCTACCTATGTTATCGACAAGGAAGCAAATGTGGTTTACCGTTTCTTCAATGCCGATTATAAAAAACGCCCGTCGATGGCCGAGATCCTGGCAGTGCTGGCAAAAAAGTAATTGTTTCCCGGACAGGTCGGTCTCGTTTTTGTGTAAAAAGAACTAAGCGAACGGGCCACTCGCATTGTTGTATAAAAAAGAAATTTACTCAGACCGCGGTCGCCTGGCCAATTCAAGTTTTTGACTTTTTCATTACCACGCGGTCATGTAGGTTATCCCGTTAGTCCGGCCATTGCAGCCTTGCAATTTTTCCCTTGTTGCCCGCAAAGTATACGGCCTTGCCGATCTTCGCAATTCGGCATACATTAAAGCCTTCCTTACTGATCAGGCGCCAGTTTTTTCCCCCGTCGGTCGAAACATCCACGCCGTTGATGCCGCAGCTGACAATGACTTTATTGGAAAGATATTCAACCGAACTGCGGTAGCCATGTGGCGGTACTTTCGGTTTACTCCATGTTTTACCGGCATTGCCGGAATAAATGCAATTGCCATCTGTTGAATCGGGTTTGCTGAAGTCGCCCCCGACTATAATCATTTTCTTTGACGGTTTATCCGGATTGCCATTATCGAAAACATCAACGGAATTAGCCCCGGTTGATTCAGCTCCTTTCAACAAGGGAAGGGCAGTCTTATCTTTTTTACTGATGAGGTTCGAACTGGTGCCACCGGAAACAAGCAGGTAATCGCCGTTGTTGAAATAACGCAGGTTGGTTCCGCTTGCTGCAAAAAAAGCCTCACCGCTATCGACCGCTGCTGAGGCGGACATTTCTTCCCAGGTGTTGCCGCTGTTTTTTGTCGAGGCCATGAATACTTTTCCGTTGACCGGGTCGCCTATGACCAGGCCATCCTGGTTGTTGGAAAAATCCATGGCATCGAGAAACATTCCTTTGGCTTTGTTTTCGTAAACCACCTTCCAGCTTTCACCGGCATCGGTTGTTTTGAGAATGTAGGCCGGTTCGCCCACGGCCATGATGATGGCCACATTCGCATCGAAAGCTTCAATGTCGCGGAACTCCGTTTTCTCAAATCCTTTTACGACCGTCCATTTCCAGTTTTTTCCTGCATTGGTACTGCGGCCGACCATCCCGTGGCTGCCACTTGCCCACAGCACGTTATCATTCACTACGCTGAGACCGCGGAGGCTCGAGGGATTACCGCTGTTAAGCACTACCAGCGTGGGTTCCTGCGCATGTGATATAAAAAAGGAGAAAATTGAAAGGGCGAGGAGGACTGTATTTTTCATCAATGGATAATATACCGGTAAGATAAAACGTTCTGTGCATATTCCGAAGCCCTTGTAGGATCCAACATCCCGCCTGAAAACACCTATTTTTGCGAACAACAACCCCGTTTAATGAAAAAATGGTACTTATTTCCGGCCCTGTTGCTTTTTGTCCTGGCAATCACCGGCTGTAAAAAAGAATATAGCCTTGAAAATGGATTTGGCGAAGCGGAAGGATCCCTTCGTTCTGAAGTATCGGGCGACTGCCTCCCCAAAACTGTTGCAGGTTCCTTTGAAGCCACTGTAGAACTGACCGACTCGAATTATATCGAAGTGGCAGTGGATGTAGTGACAGCAGGAACATACACTATATCGTCCGATACGCTCAATGGAATTTATTTCAGTGCTACCGGCAGGTTCTTTACCACTGGCCTTAATACGATCCGCCTCCGCGGTTCCGGAACACCATTGGCCGAAGGGGTCGATAATTTCCTCATTACATTCGGGCTCAGCAGCTGCCAGGTGGCCGTGACCACGCTGCCCGAGGGTGCCGGCGGACCATCGGAATATACGCTCACTGGTGCGCCAGGCGGATGTACCGGAGCAGTAGTTGACGGTTTATACACCCAGGGAATCCCCCTTGACCTCAGCAACCGGGTGGAGATTGCGGTTGACGTAACGAAAATCGGGACGTACACCATTAGCACTACCGCAGTAAATGGTATGACCTTCTCCGGTACCGGTACCTTTGGTACACTTGGTGCCACCTCGGTCATCCTCAGTGGTTCGGGTACACCTGTTTCAACGGGTTTTACCAGTATACCTGTGCCGGGCACGCAGTCCTGTACGTTTGACATCACGGTGGTCGGTCCGGCCGCCTATACAATAGAATGTGCCACTTCAATGGCTCTCGGTACTTACACAGAAGGCGAAGCGTTGAATCCATCCAATAACCAGGTTCAGCTCGACCTGAACGTGAGTGAACCCGGTGCATACAATATTACTGCCACGGTGAACGGGATGACGTTCAGTTTATCGGGCCAGTTCTTTGCGGCCGGTCCGCAGACCATCTTCCTCGATGGTTCCGGAACTCCCGCGAGCGAGGGCGATTTCCAGTTACCGATCAATGGTACATCGGGCAGTTGTGATGTGACCATCTCGGTTGCACCCGGTGCATCAATCGACTGGTCGTTTACGGAAGGGACTACCAATAATTACAGCGGACAGGCTGCAGGTGCCACGCTGGATACAGATCCGGGTACCGGGGCCCTGATACTCGAGTATGACGGGGATAATTCAGTAACGGGCGGAACCAATCATTTTTTTATCACGCTGATTGATGTTACAGGCGGGGCTATCCTTGCAAATGAGACTTACAGTACGAGTAACCTGACGCCTACTGTCAATTTCGCCGCGTTCCAGTATACTGATCCCCCGGTGGAACTGGTGGCTGACTTTACCATGACACCACCACCTACGTTGACCTACACCATACTCGAACACAATACGGCCACAAAATTCATCCGCGGTATTTTCTCGGGTGTTTCAAGGGACGATTCGAACGTCAGCCATAACATCAGCAATGGCAAGTTCGAAGGCTTTTACCAATAAAATTCCTGGACGGATTTATAAAAGAAAACCTCAGTCGTTGTGATACGGCTGAGGTTTTTTGTTTGCAGTTCGTACTGCCGGAATGTCCGTGGTTTGCTGGCTTCAGGTCCGATCGCTTAGCGCCGGGCCAGCCAGGGTTCCCGATATATAAAATGACGTCAGAATGCTTTTTTCTCAGCCGACTTCAACGGTGCCAGTTTGTATTTGTCCAGTACACTTTGCTCTGCGATCATCTTTTCAATGGCTTCAACCGAGCGCGGCGCAAAGGCAGATAATAATTCATATCCCGTTTCGGTGATCAGTGCATCATCTTCAATACGCACCGCAATACTCCACCACTTTTTGTCGCAGTTACTTCCTTCTGGAATATAAATGCCCGGCTCAATAGTAATGACCATGTCTTTCTGCAATTTGCCGTAGTTGCTGCGATCGTGCACATCGAGACCGATATGATGACCCAGTCCGTGCGGATAATACTTCCTGGCATCTGCCTTGTCTTTTGCAATACCCAGTTTGATGAGGCCATTGGTAACGATGTCACGTGATACTTTTTCGGCTTCCGTCCAGGTGGAACCATCCTTCAGGGTTTTGAAAGCTGCTTCCTGTGCATCATAAACCAATTGGTAAATGATCTTTTCGTTTTCGGAAAATTTGCCATTTGCAGGAATGGTGCGGGTAACATCGGCTGAATAGCCGTGGTACTCGGCGCCCACATCCATCAGGAGCAGTGAACTGCCGACTTTTGTTTTTGTGTTCTCCATATAATGAAGGATACAGCCGTTTTCACCCGCGCCTACAATGGATCCGTAACCTACTCCTTCAGCACCGTATCGCTTGTGGATATATTCATGCAGCCCCTGGATTTCCAGCTCGCTCATATCGGGGCGAACTGTTTTCATTACTTCGTTCTGCCCCAGGCAGGAAATTTCAACTGCCTTGCGCAGCAGCAACAGTTCTTCCGCCGTTTTTATTTCCCGTAATGCACCCGTGATCTGGCTGAACGTGCGCAGGTCAAATCGTTTGTCTTTATGGTAATCGGCCGGCATTGCGGTTTTTTCCCTGAATTGTGCAATGAGGTCAGCAAGGTCGGCTTTATCATTTTTTGCATCTGGTACATCGATAGGAAGTTCTTCCATCAGGATCTTCAGTTTCGACAGGTCGACCGGAAAGGTCTTGAACGAAGAACCGTTCATGACAGTTTTGATACCCAGTTTGCTTTGTACCCCTTCAATGCCGAGGCGACGACCGGTCCATTGTTCGCCCCTTGGATCCCGTTTCTGCACAAAAAGTATTTCGGTAAAGCTGTTGCCTGCGGAATCAACCTGTGGTTCCTTGAACACCATCAATACGGAATGCGGTTCCTTGTAACCGGTGAAATAGTACATATCCGGATTCTGGTGGTAGAAATAATCGACATCCTGCGAAAAGACCCTGGTCGGGTAAGCAAACACCACGGTGACTGAACTGTCGGGCATGGCCTTGCGTAATGCATCCCGGCGTGATGCGTGGAAGGCAGGGGTGAGGTAATCGGTCGGAAGGTCGGTCTGTGCAAGCAGCGGGCCGGCAACCAGGCAAACTGCCAACAGCAGTAAAGATGTTTTGGTTAAACGCATAAAAAAGGTGATTAGGTGACTAATTTAAGCCATGCTAACCACCTTATGGAAAAAATTACATGAATGGGTTTATTCATCGTCCTCTTCCTCATAATAAGCGTCTTCGCTGGTGTAGTTCTGCTCCCACGCTTTGACCGCCTCATCACTCAGGCATTCGATGATGTCGAAGAGGCCGTCTGATTTCATTTTCCATTCCGTTTTTGTAACATCGTCAAAGCGCTGAATAAACAGGCAATGATCGGTTTCCACAGCCACTTTAATCAGGGAAACAGGCGCATCTTCTTTTTCCCGGACCAGGTAGTGGCATCCATTTTCCAGCAGATCGTAATTGTACATGAATCCCTCCCTTTTTATTTTTTTCCTGAAATAACTATTCATTTTTCCCGCCCCGTTCGCACGGTTGGCAGGCTTTCAAAGCAGCCAGAAGTTGGGAGAATTTATAGAGGGGTAGTAAGTAGGATTC
>SDZZ01000270.1 GCA_004173255.1 Chitinophagaceae bacterium
CCTGCTGGCCGACGTCACCAGCCGGGTCCGGGCCGATGCATAATTCTCCTTTACCAGCAATGAGGGGAAGTACATCAGCATCAACAGCAGTAGCAATACCAGCAAATGTTGTAGGGTGAGCCCTATCGCGATAGAAGGTCTGGCTCTGATGACAGGAGCATCAGCACCAGGACCGGTTGCGATTACACCACCGGCGATCCTGACAGGAAACCAGCGGAAAGTGCCGAACAGCATCAGCAGGAAAAAGGGCGTAAAATAGAAAAGCGCCGTCCGGTCCGACTCCGTATAGACAAGGTTTCCAAAAAATGCCGGAGGAAGTGCTTTTGTAAAAAAGAAGACGATTTTTTTCACTGGGGAAAAACGAATGCCCGTCCTTCCTGATCCCTCTATGTTCATTACCTGCATCTGGTATCGGAACAACAGGAAATAAACCAGTGCAATGGCTGCAAAGAACATTAACCCGCGGATCGCCACGCTGTACCGCCCCGGATGCAGAAGGGTGTAAAGGAAAAACGGCAACAGGAAACATCCGAAACCGTTCTGGTAAGTGAACAAAGAAACAAGCCCGGCGGCAAATGAAAGAAGCATTAACAGGTTTTTGGAAACGGGCAACTCGTTGCGGACCAGCAACAGGTAAATCCCATAACCACCGAGTAAACCCGCCGTGTTTGCAATGAACAGCTCCATGGTGGATGCCCAGCCGATGGAAATACCGAACGACGGACTGCCTATGAGCCAAAGCGTGATAAGAAATGCAAGCGGATTTTTGAGACCAGCCTCCGCAAGGACATTTTTCAATACCAGGAACCATATCGGTATGCAGACCAACCAGCCGGCAAAGGAAAAAATGCGGAGATATCGTACGTCACTGATTGTGTCTGCCCGGCCAAAGAGTGAGGACATAAGAACGTCGGTGAGATAACGGCCTTGCTCAGTAAACATGTGGTAACCCGAACCTGGCCGGTAGTTCCAGAGCTGAACTGCTTCATCGGTATAAAGATAATTGCTGTAGAAAACCGGGTAGTAAATCAACAGGGCGGCAAGTTGCAGCAAAAGTACCTGGACCCAGTTTTTCTGAAGATGCCGGATGATCATACTTTAAGGTAAAGCCAGTTCCGGACAGCGCAAAAAAAATCCGTTCCAACTTTCGTCGGAACGGATCCTTGCCCTTTCGGGAGAAATGCTATCAGTGAATTAAGCTACTTCAACTTCTGCACCAGCTTCTTTCAGTTTACCAGCGATTTCGTCAGCTTCTGCTTTAGATACGCCTTCTTTAACTGGTTTTGGAGCTCCGTCAACCAGATCCTTCGCTTCCTTCAGGCCTAAACCTGTGAGGTCCTTAACGATCTTAACAACGTTCAGTTTAGATGCACCTGCGCTTTTCAGGATTACATCAAACGCAGTTTTTTCTTCAACTGCAGCAGCACCGCCACCACCGTCGCCGGACATTACAACAGCAGCTGCTGCTGGCTCAATGCCGTATTCTGATTTCAGGAAATCAGCTAATTCCTGTACTTCTTTTACTGTGAGGGCTACAAGGCCTTCTGCTAATGCTTTTACGTCTGCCATTTTAGTTCATTTTTACCGTCTTCATTCCCCGAACGGAGTCCGACGGCAGTTTAAAAAAATTTGTTTCACCCTGTTTATACACCAAGGGCAGGTGTGCTATTTGAAAGAAGGATAAATCCTCCCCGATAGTCCTTACTCTGCTGCTGCTGCAACTTCTTCTGTAGCGCCGCCTGCTTTTTGCTCGTGGTGGTGCAACAGGGCAGCCAGTACACGTTTTGCAGGAGACTGGAGCAAGCCGATAACTTCGCCGATGAGCTCGTTCTTCGTCTTGATCTTTGTCAGTTGTTTCAGCTGGTCATCACCGCTGTAAACGTCACCATTGATGAAAGCAGCTTTCAGCTGTGGCTTTTCGTTGTTGTTGTCCTTACGGAAAGAAGTCAGGATCATTGCCGGCTCCTTAGGGTTCTCGGAAAACAACAGCGCAGTTACTTTATGCAGTGAATCAAAAACACCTGCATACTTTTCGCTATCCAGTGATTCCAGCGCTTTTTTGATGAGGGTGTTCTTAGCAACCTTCATTTCAACATCCTTGCTGAAACATGCGCGGCGCAGTTTAACCACCTGCTCAACAGAAAGTGATTCTGTATCGGTGATGTAAAAGTTATTGTATTGAGTGAACTTGCCTTTCAGCAGCTCGATCACTTCGTTTTTTTGATCTTTTGTCATGACGTCTTATTTGTCATCCACCCTGGCTAATGCTATGGCGGACCGGTTAAATTAATTAGTGAACAAATGCTTTCGCGTCAACAGTGATACCAGGGCTCATAGAGCTGGCCATGCTTACGCCTCTTACATATGTACCTTTTGCAGAAGATGGTTTTGCCCTCAGGATCGCGTTGATCAGCTCCTGGCTGTTTTCAGCGATCTTTTCAGGGGTAAAGCTTATACGGCCGATAGAAGCGTGGATGATACCCACTTTATCAACCTTGAAAGCGATCTTACCGCCTTTTACATCATTGATTGCATTTGCCACATCATTGGTAACCGTTCCGGTTTTAGGATTCGGCATGAGGTTACGTGGTCCGAGTACTTTACCAAGACGACCGATCTTCGGCATCACGGATGGAGTAGCGATGATCACATCAACATCAACCCAGCCACCTTCAATCTTGGCAACAAACTCATCGAGACCAACATAGTCGGCGCCCGCTGCTTTTGCTTCTGCTTCCTTATCAGGTGTGCAGAGAACCAGTACCCTTTTGGTTTTACCGGTACCGTGAGGCAGGTTTACTGTACCACGGATTGCCTGGTCAGCCTTTTTCGGGTCAACACCCAGGCGAACGTGCAGGTCAACAGACGCATCAAATTTGCAGGTGGTGATTGATTTCACCAGTGCAGATGCTTCTTTCAAAGTATATACTTTGTTAGCGTCAACTTTACCGTTGACAGCTTTTCTTTTTTTGCTAATGAATGCCATTTTAATTCTTTTTCATCCGCCGCAGCCATTGGAGTCATTTACATGAACAACCGTCAGGCTTGGGAGGGTTGTGATTGATTAATTTTCCCAGGGTGCTTTACCGTCAACGTTTAATCCCATGCTGCGGGCTGTTCCGGCAACCATTTTCATGGCACTTTCAACAGTGAAGCAGTTAAGGTCAGGCATCTTGTCTTCAGCGATAGCCTTTACCTGATCCCAGGTAACCTTACCTACCTTGTTACGATTGCTTTCCTTGGAACCTTTCTGAATTTTAGCGGCATCCAACAGCTGGATGGCTGCGGGTGGGGTCTTGATTACGAAATCAAAACTCTTGTCTGTGTAAACAGTGATCAGGACAGGGAGGACCTTTCCTGGTTTGTCCTGCGTTCTTGCGTTGAACTGCTTGCAGAATTCCATGATGTTAACACCTTTGGAACCTAAAGCAGGACCGATTGGAGGTGCTGGGTTGGCCTGGCCACCCTTGCACTGCAGCTTTACAAAGCCGGAGATTTCTTTTGCCATATTTTTCCTTTTTTTGGTAATAGCGACCTTTTGTAAAAGCATCAAGCTTAACTACTTAGTCTCCCAAATTCCTCATTCCTGACTCAGGTCAGGATCTCTAAAGAACTTCTTGGGGACGCGAATATACAACTTTATCCGGAATGAGGGAAAGAAATTGGCGGGATAATTCCCCTGCAGCCCCGACCCATGGCGGTTTGGGCTTCTTCATGCCTGCTCGTGGAAACGGTGGCTTCCCCTTAGAAGGTTGTAATTTTTCAAGCTGCCGGCAAGCAAGCAAGCAACCAGCGACTACTTCTTCATAAAATCTTCGAAGAACGCATGCATCAGGGCCTGCCCGGCTTGCAGCTGCGCTTTGCCCGGTCCCGGGTCTCCCAGTTTCATGATCGGCTGCCTGCCAACATTATCAAATACCAGCACGCCACTGCTGTCGACAAACCCGAATCCATCATTGAAATCAAAGAATGCCCATGACCTGGCCCGGGGATCCGCCATATCCTTACTGAACGGGAATGCCTTGCCCGACGTGGTGTCGCTGGCCAATCCCGTTTTGTTACCCGCCTGGCCTTTGGGCGCAGACGACAGGGCAAACTGTGTAGCGAGGGTGGTTGCGATATCGATCTGCGATACCGGTTTTCCGATCACCAGGCCCTGCTGGATGATTGCGCCGCCTGTCCACAACATGGGCGTGCGGAAATCGTCCGACCGCCTGCCGGTCTCCGGTAAAGGATGTCCATGATCACCAATAATGATGATCACCGTATTATTCCACCATGGTTTGGTTTTGCAGCTGTCTATAAAATCACCCAGCACCTGGTCGGTGTAATGAAGGGAGTTGAGAAATTTGGACGGAATGTCTTTTCCTGGAAATACCGCAGGCACGGGCACTTCAAATGGTTCGTGACTGCTGAGGGTGAGCCAGCCGGCGAAAAATGGTTCCTTTGTTTTATCAAGGTCAGCCAGTACCCGCTTCATCACCACCCCGTCATGGGCACCCCATTTGGAATTCATATCAGCCGAAGCAAAATCAGACTTACCGATGATCGGGTCGAATCCACTGTGGATGAGATAAGACTTGATATTGGCGAACTCGGTCTCACCACCGTAGAAGAATGGTGCGCTATACCCCTTTGGCCGGAACAGTTGTGGGAGTGCATTGATCTTGGCTGATTTACCGGGGGAATGGATAATAGTGGTGTTGGGCATGGCCGGGTACCCACTTAATACAGCCGGCAAACCCTTGTTGGTGCGGTCACCGCTGGCATAACAGTTTTCGAAGAAAATGCCATCGCGTTTGTACTGGTTAAACCTTGGCGTTACCGGCTTTCCTGAAACCTGCAGGTTGAGTGCTTTTTCGGTGAAACTTTCCCAGATCACGACAATCACGTTTACCGGTTTTGTTCCCTGCAGGTTCACCCATTGGTAATGCGCCAGTTCCTGCTCCTGGTATTTGTCCTTAAATGGATTGGAACCCTCAAGACCTGACCGGTCAATACCGTACAGACTATCGATGATGGCACGTTCCTGACCGGCCTGCAGGTAATTGTATGGATTTTTTGTCGCCATATCCTTCCCGAATACACTATGGATAAAATTCCAGGGGGCATTGATGGCAGCATGGTTGGCATAGGCAACCGGTGAAAAATAAACACTGCTCTGGTTCAACGGCGATTGCTGCAGTCCGCCCCTTATCGGGATAAATAACAGGCCCATGAACAACAGCAACAGCACACCGGTGACCAGTTTGCGGCCGTTCTGCTGCTGGAAAAAAATCCGTTTCATAATCACGGTGAAGCAGAAATAGAACAGGGCGTAACAGGCAATAAAGAAAAACAGGATCCAGACCAGGGGCAGGTGGCTCACGGAAGCAAGTGCTTCCTTGGGGGTGGTCAGGAATTTCAGCGGGGTTGAATCAATCCGGAACCCCCAGGCATTGTACAGTTCCAGGTCCGACAAACAGATCAGCGATACCAGTAACAGGATAATGAACGTGTACACTTTGTAAATGAGAAGGCGCCGGAAAAAATGCAGGAACAGGCTGAGGATCACAAAGACTACAACGGGCAGCAGGATGTAAGCGGCGACTGAAAAATCCATACGCATACCGTACAGGAAGGTCCTGCCGATATCACCACCAGTGAGTGTCTTTGTTTTATCGGCATGGTACAGCAGGAACAGTACACGCATCAGGTCAAAGAAAATGACCCAGCTAAAAAAATAGATCAGCAGGAATTTAAATTTTGCTCCCATGTTGGTATGACAAGGCTTTATAGATTACGTGGTACCAGACGCCCGGTCATTAACTTCGGTAACAACGCTGCGCCTGTTCGATGCCGTCGGTAAAGTTCGTGCAATCCGCCATACAAACAACACATCGCACAAGTGCACCTGCCACACTACCGCAAAAGAAGAAGCCATCCCAGGTAATTCTGGGATGGCTTAATATGGTAAAGCCTGCTGATCTTAGCTGATTGATATCAGCTGATTGACCTTAGCTGATCTTCTCAACCTGCATGTAGTTCAACTCCACTGGTGTTGAACGTCCGAAGATCTTAACAGTCACCTTCAGTTTTTTCTTTTCGTCCGTTACCTCTTCGATTACACCATTGAAGTCATTGAACGGACCTTCAATGATCTTGATTGTTTCACCAACGATAAACGGCTCGCTCATGCTGATACCGCCTGCTTCAGCCATTTCATCCATTTTGCCCAGCATCTTGTTCACCTCTGCCTTGCGCAATGCGATCGGGTTTTCTTTTCCAAGGAAGTG
>SDZZ01000271.1 GCA_004173255.1 Chitinophagaceae bacterium
AATCGCTGAATGAAGCCTTAAAAACACTGAAACGCTTCTTCGAAAACAGATGAGAGTTATAAATTGAAGATTATCGTTTACTGCTTTGTCCACCAAACAAGGTCAGTGGCGGAATCAGTACTCCCACTTCACAAACGCTTCCATTGCCGCATACTCGGCCAGTCCCAGTTTATTATACATGGCGGCTGTTGCACTGTTGCGTTCTTCCGCGCGCTGCCAGAATTCCCGGCTATCGGATCCCTGGAATACCACGCCATCTTTCTGGCTCTGGTGTTTAAAAATTCCTTTCCGTTTTTTGAGTACCTGGTCGGGACTCAGCGGCACGGCCATTTCGATCAGGTCGATATCCCATTCAGCCCATGCGCCTTTATACAACCATAACCAGCAGTCGCCCATGAACTCCTTCCCTTTTAATCTTTTTACCGCTTCAAAAACGCCATCGAGGCAAACCTTGTGCGTGCCATGCGGATCGGCAAGGTCGCCCGCAGCATAAATCTGGTGGGGTTTTATTTCTTCAATAAGGTCGGCTATGATTTTGAAATCAGGCTCGCCGATCGGGCTTTTTTCCACCAGCCCGGTTTCATAAAACGGCAGGTTGAGGAAATGGGCGCGCTCATCGGGTACACCTACAAAACGGCAGGTGTTTTTCGCTTCGCCGCGGCGGATAATGCCTTTCACATGGCGCAGGGAGGGAATATCTTTTTCACCGCTTTTTTTTACTTTCAGGAACTCCAGTGCTTCGGTGTACATCTGGTCAGCTACCGGGTTTTCGATCCCGAACTGTTTGTTGTAGTCGCGGATGAAATCAATAAACCGGAATGCTTCATCGTCAGCCACCGCAATATTCCCGCTTGTCTGGTAAGCCACGTGTACTTCGTGCCCCTGGTCAACCAGTCGCTGGAACGTACCCCCCATCGATATAATATCGTCGTCGGGGTGCGGACTGAAAATCAATACACGCTTTACGTCCGGTGCAGCCCGCTCCGGACGGTAGGTATCATCGTGACCCGGTTTACCGCCTGGCCATCCTGTTATGGTGCGCTGCAGCTGGTTGAATACCTCAATGTTGATATCGTATGCCTGTCCGTACAGAGCCAGCAGGTCACTCAGTCCATTCTGGTTGTAATCGTTATTGGTGAGCTTCAGGATCGGCTTGCCAAGTGCAAGGGCAAGGTGGGTTACTGCCTTTTTGATCATGGCATTGTTCCACTCCACATCATCGGTCAGCCAGGGTGCTTTGCGCCTGGTCAGTTCCGCCGCTGCGGATTCATCCAGGATAAACTCCACATTCTGGTGGCCCTGCAGGTAAGACGCCGGTACAAATTCGGTGACCGGACCTTCAATGGCCTGGCGGATGATGCCCGACTTCCTTTCGCCCCAGGCGAGCAGGATCACACGCCTGGCCTGCAGGATGGTGCCAACGCCCATGGTGATTGCCTTACGTGGCACGTTGGCGAGGTTGCCAAAATCGTATGCCGCGTCGAAGCGGGTTGACTGGTCAAGTGTGATAAGCCGGGTAACGGAACTGACATGGCTGCCCGGTTCGTTGAAACCGATATGGCCGTTACGACCGATGCCCAGCAACTGCAGGTCGATACCGCCAAATGATTCAATCTTTTTTTCGTATTCGTCGCAATGCCGGCGGATCAGTTCAGGGGCAACAAGGCCATCCGGCAGGAAACAGTTTTCAAGCGGGATATCGATGTGGCTGAACAGGTTTTCGTGCATGAAACGATGATAACTCTGCAGTGCATCGGGTGCCAGCGAATAGTATTCATCCAGGTTGAAGGTGACGACGTTTTTAAAACTGAGTCCCTCTTCCCGGTGCATGCGAATGAGCGCGGCATATACTTTTTTGGGAGTGGAGCCCGTGGCCAGTCCCAGTATCGCTTTTTCACCAGCGGCCTGTTTTGATTTTACCAGTGCAGCAATCTCCATTGCGGCTGCCATGCAGGCTTCTTCGGCAGAATGGTGGATACTAGTATCAATTTTTTCAAACGATACAAGTTTCGGTGCGATCAGTTCGGTATGCATAATCTCTCGGTCTTTTTATAAATCAATATTCATCGCTGAGTCCAAAAATCGGTTTGCGGGATTTCCATTTGCCGTTGGTAAAATCCGGAATCCCCTGCACCTGCCCGCCCATAGCGATTGATTTTTCGCTCAGTGGAGTGATGGCATACCAGGTGGCGAGGTCATAAACATCCATCGGGAATTCAATTTTCCGTTTGATACATTCAATAAAGGCATTATCGACAAAGAAGTCCATGCCGCCATGACCACTGTTCTCTGCATCTTTTTCAAAACGCTTCCAGAGCGGATGGTCGTTTTCTTCCATGAACTTCTGCGGATTGTCCCAGGTATGTTTTGCGCTGATGTCTTCAAAATGTAACATGCCTTTGTCGAACTCACCGGCGTGATGGTCTTCCCACAGGCCATTGGTTCCCTGTACCCGGAAGCCCAGGTTGTATGGTCTTGGCGACGAGGTATCCAGTGTCAGCAGGATTGTTTCCCCGTTGGCCGTCTGGATCTGGGTGTTGACAATATCGCCCTGTTTGTATTTGATTTTTGCATTCGGGTGGTTGGCGCCGCCCTTTGGATGGTTAACAATGTAGCGGTTCAGCCCGCGTGATTTGGTTGCAACGGACGACAGCCTGGTGAGGCGGTTGCCCCGGTTAATATTTACTGCCATGGCGGCCGGACCAAGTCCATGCGTTGGGTAGTTTTCGCCATTACGATCCACATAATGCTGCGTGCGCCATTTTGCCTCGCTGTATCCTTTCGCGCCAAACTCGGCACCTGAATCGTATGGCGTTACCCCATCGTTAAATAATACACCGCGCAGGTCATGCTGGTAGCCGCCCTGCAGGTGCAGCACTTCGCCGAACATTCCTTTTGTTACCATGTTGTGAACCGCCATGATATCGCGGCGGTAACAAACATTTTCCAGCGGCATTACACCGAGTTTATTTTTTTCTGCTGCGTGTACAATATCCCAGCAGTCCTGCAGTTTGATGGCACCACAAACTTCCATGCCCACAATCTTACCTGCGTTGAGCGCTTCCACACCCTGCGGCACGTGCCACTCCCAGGGTGAGGCAATAATGACTGCATCGATATCGTCGCGCTTCAGGAGGTTGCGGTAATCGTGGTTGCCGTTGGAGTATTCAACCGGTGCTTTTTTATTGAATTGTTTAACCAGTGCCTGCGCCATCGCCATCATCTGCTTGTCAGGATCGGCCATAGCTATTACTTCCACATCATTCCTCTTGAGCATTTCCGACAGGTGCAGCTGGCCCCGCATTCCGATGGCAATCATTCCCACCCTCACTTTCGTGGCGTGTTCGGAGGCGTAGGATTTGAAAGGTGATTGCAGCAATGCGATGCCCGCACCTGCGATGGCCGTTTGTTTCAGGAATTTACGGCGATCATAATGGATAGTCATAGCTGTTAATTTTATATTTCAAACTTAACGGATTAAAAACGAAAAAAAACGTGCAAACGTTTTACAGTCTGCCGTTGTTCATTTCTCAGTTCCGCGGTGTATTTTACCTGTTCACCTCTTCAAACTGCTGTTTATGCAAACTATGCAAACGAGAAAAAGTAGCCTGTACCCGATCATCTTTATTGGTCTTTTATTTTTTGTGTTCGGGTTTGTCACCTGGCTCAACGGCACCCTGATCCCCTTTCTCAAGCTGGTTTGCGAACTGGAAACAGATTTCCAGGCGTTTTTTGTGACTTCGGCCTTTTATATGGCTTATTTTTTCCTGGCAATCCCTTCTTCAGTGATCCTGAAAAAAACAGGTTTCAAAAACGGGATGGCGCTTGGCCTGCTCATCATTGCCATTGGCTCCATTTTATTTGTACCGGCGGCCAACTCGCGCAGTTTCGGACTGTTCCTTACCGGATTATTTGTACAGGGGATGGGGCTGGCCTTGCTGCAGACCGCCGTCAATCCGTACATGAGTGTGATTGGCCCCATCGAAAGTGCAGGAAAACGTATCAGCATCATGGGCATCTGTAACAAAGTAGCGGGCATCCTGAGCCCCATCATACTGGGTGCACTGGTACTGAAGAATGCCACGGGCATTGAGGAACAGGTGAAAGCCGCAACAGACGCAGGTGTGAAAAATGCATTGCTCGACCAGCTGGCCAACCGGGTCATCACCCCTTATGTGGTCATCACGATTGTGCTGGTGATCCTGGCATTTGTAGTGACCAAATCATCACTGCCCGAAGTTGACGTGGATAAGGAAGAGCCTGCTGCAGACGGAGTGGCAGAGGTGCGCACCAGCATTTTCCAGTATCGCCACCTGATGCTTGGTTTTGTGTGTATGTTCCTGTACGTAGGCGTGGAAGTTATGGCCGGAGATGCCATCGGTGCATACGGACGTGAACTGGGAATGCCGCTCGACGAAACAAAATATTTTACGCCTTTCACCCTGCTGGCCATGCTGATTGGATATATCATCGGCATCATTGCCATGCCGAAATATATTTCCCAGCAGAAAGCACTCGCTGCTTCGGCTGTGCTCGGTGCTGTTTTCAGCATCTGTGTGTTCCTGACCAGCGGTTACGCTTCGGTTGTATTCATTGCGTTGCTTGGACTGGCCAACGCACTGATGTGGCCAACCATCTTCCCGCTTGGCATCAGCGGCCTCGGCCGGCTGACCAAGATTGCTTCCGGCCTCCTGATCATGGGTATTGCCGGCGGCGCAATCATCCCACTTATCTACACCACCTTGAAAGACCGGGGGATACTGACCAATGCACAATCATTCCTGGTGTGTATGTTGCCAGCCTACCTGTACATCCTGTTTTATGCTTTGAGGGGACACCGGACATCTGCATCGGTTAAGCAGGTTGCCATCGCTGCTGTGTAACAGGAAAAGGCATGTTTTTGTAGTTTTACCCCGCACAAACCAGGCAGCTATGGGTAAATTAAAATTGCAGGTACAGGTCAGTATCGATGGATTTATCGCCGGCCCATCCGGCGAAATGGACTGGCATGCGGTATTGCCGTGCTTCGGTTTGACCGCAGGTGATGACGATGTACTGATGGGCGGGCATACTACCCCCGTTATTCCTTAGATTTGGGTCCGGCGAAACGACCCTGATATAACATGCATGCTTTTTTAGCCGCCGATAATGTATGATTGCCCCGCAAACCGGTACCATATTAATCAGTGCTCCCTCCATGGATGACCCCCATTTTGACAAGGTGGTGATCCTGCTTACCGAAGTAAATACAAAAGGTGCTACCGGATTTGCGCTGAACAGGCTGTTTGAACGCCGGTTTAACGAGCTGGTCGAATTTCGCCACTCGTTGCCAGTGCCCATGTACAATGGCGGACCCGTAGAAACCGAAAGCCTTTTCTTTCTGCATCGCAGGCCCGACATGATAACGGGCTCAACCCTTGTGACAGGGGATGTTCGCCTTGGAGGTAATTTCACAGAGGCCGTCCGGCTTATTAACGATAAATCGATTCTTGAAAACGAAATCCGGTTGTTTGTCGGATACAGTGGCTGGGACGGAGAACAGTTGAAGCAGGAAGTCAATGAGGGCAACTGGATAGTCCTGGAGCTGCAACAGCTGCCCGTGTTTGAATCCCCGGCCGGACTGTGGGAGAAGCTGTACAATGCGGTCTAAACTCATAGTTTTTTCCTATGAAACTATAGATTTAATTGATATTAGTTATTTGCCCAAACTCTTAAATTTGCAGTCCACAAACAATAGAACGAACACAGTTTCAAAACATAAATCAATACAATGGAAAAAGATTCACAGGACATCAGCAAATGCCCATTCCACAACGGCAGCATGAAACAGAATACAGGTGGTGGCGGCACACGCAACCACGACTGGTGGCCCAACCATTTAAAAGTAAATATCCTTCGCCAGCATACGGCACCCAGCCCCATGGGCGAAGACTTTAATTATGCGGAAGCATTCAAAAGTCTCGACCTGGAAGCAGTGAAAAAAGACCTGCATGCACTGATGACCGATTCGCAGGACTGGTGGCCGGCGGACTTCGGGCATTATGGCCCGTTATTCATCCGCATGGCATGGCATAGTGCCGGAACCTACCGCGTAGGTGATGGCCGTGGCGGCGCAGGTGCTGGCATGCAGCGTTTTGCCCCGCTGAACAGCTGGCCCGACAACGTGAGCCTGGACAAGGCCCGCAGGTTACTTTGGCCCGTCAAACAGAAATATGGAAATAAAATTTCCTGGGCCGACCTGATGATCCTGACCGGTAATGTGG
>SDZZ01000272.1 GCA_004173255.1 Chitinophagaceae bacterium
TTTTACGCAGTCGAATGCCGGCGGTTACTCAAACATTTCATACTTCGTTTTGGGACGACGGTCTTCGAGCCACCTGAAATTGGCGAGCTTCATTTCAGTGGGAGATTTCTGTTTGATGGGCCATAATGTTCCAGTGACCGCACTGCGAAACACCACCCGGTCCAGGGTTTTATCCGCAAAATAAAAATCGATCATGTCGGAGGTGGACTGGTTGACCCCGGTATATGCGCTGTCAGAATCCTGGAGAAAGTAAATACACTCGGCAAAACCATTTGCCCTGACCGAATCGATCTCGCCATTGAGGAACCAGCCATCGAGACGGGAGGATTTGACCTGGTTGAAGGCCTGGTCATCGAGGCGGTTGATCATAAAACCATTCTCATAGGCCTCAACGCGGTCAGCCTTTTTATTCCTGGTAAAAAGAAATATCGTGTCGCCGGTAATCTGGCTGTTCTGTGCCCACACTACCGGATCGAAATAAAGTTTGAAAGTGGAATCGCGGAACGAATAAAACATACTGTCACTGACCGCCTGCAGGGAATCGTTGAAGATGCGTACGTTCCGGTATCCTTCAAAGTACCGGTTGGTACTGTCTTTTTCATTGAATGCAATCTTTGTTCCCGCTACACTGTCAACCATGACGGAGTCGCGGCCAAACTTGTCGCTCAGCCTTGCCGAGAACAGGGTATCCGCAGTAACATAAATCGAATCTTCATTCTGCTTTACAATCATCAGTGGCTTGCGCGTGGCGAGGATAGCTTCAGTGGCATTGTTGCGGTAAATCACTCCGGCGAGAATGGTGGTTCCGTTTTTTTTATCAACGATGATGGCGTTGCCTTCCACTACAGAAGTTTTTGTGCTGTCATTGATATTAATCGTCCGCCCTTTGATGGTAATGTCGCCGTCCCTGATGGTTGGGTTGGATCCAAACTCAGCCTTGCCGGTGCCTTGGTTATAGTAACCTTCTTTTGTTTCGATTACGCGTCCGCTGGTATCGGTAATTACTGTCCTTGAAATAAACCGCGTGGTCTTGCTTTCGGTGTTATATAATAAGGAGTCGGCCACAATATCATAGGCCGGGTCTTTCAAGACCACATTTCGTTTGAAGTAAACATCCTTCATATCTGCATAGTACCAGCCCTCCTGGCTGGTCAGCACGGTCTTGCCATTATTCACTTTTCCTCCATGCGTGTAGATCCCGATATTGGTTTCCATATCGTACTCCAGGTCGGGCGTGGTAAGTGTTCCACGGCCGTCGGTAAGGCGGACGTTGCCATCGAGGTAGGCCAGCTTTTTATCGCCCAGGTAGCGAAGGTGGTTGGAATAAATGTTTGCCGTATCAGCGTCATTGATATGCACGTTGCCCCATGCTTCAAAGAGGTTAGTGCGGGAGTTGAGCACACAGCTGTCGCAATAGATCAGTGTTTTGTTCTGACGCAATTTTACATTGCCGGTAACGATAGTCAGTTGCGTGCTGTCGTCCACCTTATTGAAAGTAAGCCGTTCAGTATTATTGAGGATGTGGATCTTCCGCGTAGTGTCTTCCGGCAAAGGATTCCCAGGTGTAGTCGATTTGGGTGCCGCCCCGGGTGAAGTGGGGGCGAATATAGGTTTAGACTGGCCTGCGGCATTGATCATCATCAGCAATGCCAGGCAAGAAAAAATCGATCGGATATAGTTCATGGTTTCTTACTTCGGGATGGTATCCTTGATTGACGGCGAAGTTAATGCGCCGCCCTTATCCTTTTTCCCGAAAATAGAAAGATTAACGTAGCGTTTGGGGTGTGCGCGCAGGTCATCCATTAATATTTCTGCGCTGAGAACGGTACTGTTCAGTTTGTTGTAAAGGGAGCGGTCATTGATCAGTGCTCCCAGTGTGCCTTCGTTGCTGGAGATCTTATCCATGCTGCTTTTCAGGGTACTGACGGCCGACTGAAGGGTATCCATAGTCTGCTTCAGGTCCAGGTTGGCCAGCTGGTTGGTGAATTTCTTCGTATTGCCAAGGATAGCCGTAATACTGTCGTTATTTTTATTTAGGTTGCCGGTGATCGCACTCACATTATTGAGCGTACCTGCCAGTGCACCATTTGTGGCAAGCATACCGTTCAGCGCAGCGGTTGCCTGGTTCAGGTTGGCGATGGTTTGCTGAAGATTGCTCTTCGCATCGGTATCAAAAAGTGTATTAATATTACCGAACACGCGGTTGAGCGAGTCGAGGGAGTTACGGATTTTTGAGAGGGTAGGGGAAACCTCGGCGGAAAGACCACCCAGTAGACCCTGGTCCTGGCGGGTAGCCACCTGGTCACCATCACCCAGATAGGTAGTGGAATTGCCTGGCTCAATGACGATGTTGGCCGAACCCAATCCACCAAACGGATCCTTGATATATGCAATGGAGTTGGTAGGGATATTTATATCCATTTTCAGGGTAATGATCACCTTGATGCCGCTGACATTTTTGTCCATCGGCTGCAGGTCATACACCGTTCCGATCGGAAGCCCGTTGATTTTAACCTCATTTGATTTTGCCAGGGATCCTAACTGGGCGAAAACCGCATAAATGCGAACGTCTTTATTGAAGAGGTCTTTGCCTTTCAGGAAATTAAATCCGACGATAAGGATCGCAAGTGTTGCGACGGTAAGTAGGCCTACTTTAGTTTCTTTATTGATTTTCTTCATGTTCCGGTTAGTTTTTCCCAACCGGCAAATTAACCAATTATTTGTAAAAGGGTCATCTGCATTAATTTAAGTGGCTGGTACTACCGGATATTGTAAAAACAATGCCGGATTACCGACCGCCGATTTTGCCCCGCTGGCCGGTGTTTCGGCGGGCCAGTGTAAAGCCGATGGTATAAAAATGGGAAAAGTTTCCCCTCACTGCGTCAGGGAGGCGGTGAAAGGCAATTCTACCGAACCCGTCCGGCCGATCACGGGGCGGGGTAAAGGTTACTCGACCGAGACCTTCCAGCCGGTCATCGCACGGGATGCAGTTAATTCGACCAAACCCTTCCGGCCGATCAGGGGGCAGTGCTTATCTGTTTGGTATCTACCTTTTGTTTATAAACCCGGAAGGCATTCAGGATGTCTTCAACGATTTCGTCCTGTCCTTTTTCGCTGTTAATATATTCTTCCTCTTCCTTGTTGGAGATAAACCCGATTTCGACCAGGATGCTGGGCATGCCAGTCGCCTGCAGAACCCAGATGCCGGCATCATTCCGTTGTTTTACTCCGCGGCTCAGACGCCCGGTCGAAGAAAATTCCTGTTCAATCAGGTTGGCCAGGCTGAGACTTTTACGGAAATAGTGCTGGGCATAAATGAGCATCCTCGCTTTTTCTGCCGGGTCGGATGGATCGGGCAGGGTCAGGTTGCTGACAGTGGAGTCGATTTCACCATAGAACTCGGTCTGGTTAACGGAGTTTACCTTCGCGTCATTTTTATTCATGGCCCATACGTATGTTTCCGTACCATGGGCAATGTTTTCATGCCACACCTTCCCGTAAGTATTTCTGTACGCGGTTATGGTCTTTTTCTTTTTACCTTTTCCCACCGTTTTTTTATAAGGTGTGCGGCCTGTAATTACATTGTCGTACCAGCCGCCGGCTTTTTTGCCCGCCGAATTGCAATGGATGGATATGAACAATTCCCCATTTGATTCATTTGCCAGGTTGGCGCGGTAGTGCAGCCCTTCGTCCTTGGTGCGTTTGTTCCCCGCCATTACATCGGTGGTGCGGGTAAAAATGATCTTCATGTCCGGGAATTCCTTTTGCACCGCTTTGCCGAATTTAGTAGCCACTTCAAGGCTGACTGCCGCTTCGGTCGACATGGTACCGCGGGCCCCGGGATCAAAGCCGCCGTGGCCGGGGTCTATAATGAGGGTTTTCAGGGTTGCCTTTGGTACGGGATTCACCGGTGGGAGAAAGGATACAAGCGCCAGGCTGATAAAACCAATGCCAACAAATAAAATGGTTCGTTTCATAATTTACTTATCCTTTTTAACGGGTTTATTGGAATCTTCACAAATTGTTTAGCAGCGAAACGTCTATTTTTGCGCCCTAACCTTTATGATCCGACTGCGCAAATTTAGTTTAAAATCTTTTTTCCGGCTGCTGGCTGTTTTTATCTTTTTAACAGTAACGTGCAACGGGTACTCCCAGCGTGCTCCTAAAAAGGAAATTGGCTCGCCTTTAACAGATACCATCCGTCCACGTGCCCTGAACAACATCATTGATACCGTTCCGGTTAAAACTATTATCACCGCCGATACTATACTTCCGCCGGCCGATTCATCCGATGTTATGGATGAGCTGGGTGAAGATAGCATTCCGGTAACACGTACGGACACTTTCAGCCTGAAATTATCCAAAGACTCGCTGGATGCTCCTATTAAATATTACGCGGAAGATTCCATGGTGGTATCGATGCGAACCAAGGAGATCATCCTTTATGGAAAAACACAGATCGACTACAATACGCTTACCCTGAATGCGCCAACAGTCAAGCTTAACCAGTCTTCCCAGACTATTAACGCAATGAGCCGCAAGGATAGTACCGGAGCCATTGTTGAATTTGTAAAATTCAAGGATAAGGAGCAGGAGTTCCAGAGTGACCGGATCGACTACAACCTTAAAACACAGAAAGCCCTTACTACAAATACGATAACGCAGAGCGATCAGTTGTTTGTCCATGGCGAACAGGTGAAAAAAATGGACAAGGACGTTACATTTATCAACCGTGGCTTTTTCACTACCTGTAACCTCGATGAACCACACTTTGGATTCCGGGCCAACCGGATGAAAATTGTGACCAAGAAAACGGCCATCTCGGGCCCGGTGCATCCGGAATTTGAAGGCGTGCCGGTCCCGGTGTATATCCCCTTCGGTTATTTCCCGCTGTCGCAGGGAAGGAAGTCGGGCCTGCTTGCCCCGCAGTTTGCCACCAACGAACAGACGGGTCTGGGTCTTGAACGCATCGGCTATTATAAAGTGATCAATGATTACTGGGACGCCCAGTTATATGGTAATGTTTATTCGTATGGCAGCTGGTCGGCCAATATCAACCCGACCTATCGTAAACGTTATCGTTACCAGGGTGCCACCAACTTCGGGATCCAGCATTCGAAATTCAATTTCAAAGGGGATCCGGATTATTCCGTGCAGAACACTTTTACACTGACCTGGTCGCATTCAACGGATACAAGGGCTAGGCCGGGTACTTCATTTGCCGCGTCGGTTAATGCGAGTTCAACCCGGTACAATGAACGTGTAACGAACAATCCCACCATTAACTACCAGAACCAGAATACTTCCTCCATTACGTATTCGAAGAGCTGGGAAGCGGGTTACAACCTGACTGCCAGTGCCACGCACTCACAGAATAACCTGAGCAGGACCTATGACATTTCACTGCCCAACCTTGGGTTCACCGTACCGACCCTGTACCCGCTGCAGCCAAAGGATTATGCCGGTGAACGGAAATGGTACCACCAGCTGGGCATCGGTTACCAGGGAACTGCGTTGAACCGGAACAGTTTTTACGATACGGCCTTCAGCCTGCAAAAAATTAAGGACACCGCCATGTGGGGTGCCACGCATAATATCCCGATCACCCTCTCGCTGCCGCCAATACTCGGCGGGGCTGTGGTGGTGTCACCTTCGGTTACCTATTCGCAGGTATGGGTTTCCCGCGAAACCATCCGCACATGGGATACGAGTGGAAGGGCGAAGGGTTTAAGGGATTCGGTGACCACTACTTTCCGGCAGGGTTTTAATATTGACCAGCAGGCTTCGTTTGGTTTAAGTTTCAACACGGCGCTTTATGGTACTTACCAGTTCAAGAGTTCCAGGATTGTGGCAATCCGTCACGTGATCCGTCCAACCTTCGGGTTCAACTACCGGCCTGACCTTTCGAGTAAGTATTATGACAACGTGCAGATCGACTCGAGCGGGAAGACGTATTCTTTTTCGAGGTTACAGGGAGGTATTACCCAGGGGTATTCGCAGGGCAGGACCGGGGGCATCAGCTTTGGTCTTGACAATAACCTGGAGATGAAAGTCCGTAACCGCAAGGACACCACCGGTGAGAACGCATTTAAAAAGATCCGCCTGATCGATGGCTTCGGGTTCAACAGCAGTTATAACTTCCTTGCCGATTCGTTCCGCATGGCACCAATCAGTATTTATTTCCGGAACAACCTCTTTGATAAAATTAATATTACGGCCAGCGCGAACATGTCGCCCTATCAGTACG
>SDZZ01000796.1 GCA_004173255.1 Chitinophagaceae bacterium
CAATGATACCTTCGATACTTTCGTGGAACAGGCGAGCTGCTTTTTGAATATGGAAAGTTCAGCGAAGTCGGACGGTTCGGGTATCCGCTTTGGTGATAGGAGTTTCGGAAGGCCGGTGTATGTGGATTTGTTTGATGCGCCGATGAAAAGTGGCCTGGTGACTAACCGGAACCTTTTCATCTGCGGGGGAAGTGGGGCAGGAAAATCAATGGCCTGTAACCACATGCTCCGAACGCTTTATGACCAGGGTACGCATTGCGTGACCATTGACATCGGTGGCAGTTACCGGGGACTGTGTGACCTGGTGGGAGGCTATTATTTTACCTACTCCGAGCAGGATCCGATTAAGTTCAACCCTTTTTATATCGGCAAAGGTGATGTACTGGATATTGAAAAGAAGGAAAGTTTGAAGACTTTGCTTCTGGCGCTATGGAAACGGGACGGGGAGAATTTCAGCCGCTCGGAGTACGTGGCGATCTCTGGTGCGATCACGCTGTATTATGAATATCTAGCGGAGAACCCTTCTGTCTTTCCTTGTTTCAATTCCTTTTATGATTTCCTGATGCTGGATTACATGCAGGTGATGGAGCATGGTAAGGTGAAAGAAAAAGACTTTGACCTGGGGAACCTGCTCTATGTGCTGAATCCTTACTACAAGGGAGGGGAGTTTGATTACCTGCTGAATGCGACCGAAAACCTGGACTTGCTGAATGAGCGCTTCATTGTCTTTGAGCTGGACAACATCCGCTCCCATGAGGTATTGTTTGGTGCGGTAACGATCATCATTATGGAGCTATTCATTTCCAAGATGCGCAAGCTGAAAGGTCAGCGGAAGATCCTGACCATTGATGAGGCCTGGATTGCTATTGCCAAAACCGGTATGAGCGGTTTCATTAAGTATCTCTACAAAACGGTTAGGAAATTCAACGGGATTGCGGCGCTGATTACCCAGGAGGTGGATGACCTGATTTCTTCTCCGATCATCAAGGAAACCGTGATCAACTTATCGGATACCAAGATCCTGCTGGACATGCGCAAGTTCATGAACAAGTTTGATGGCTTGCAGGCTACGCTGGGTCTGTCGGTTAAAGCCAAGGCAATGCTGCTTTCAGTGAATAAAGCCAATGAGCCGGGACAGAATTACCGGGAGGTTTTTATTGACCAGGGCGGGCAGAAGCTGAGCGTGTACCGCAACCAGTTATCGGTGGAGGAGTACCTGGCCTATACGACTGAGGAAACTGAGAAGCTTCAGGTGATGGACTATGCTGAAAAGTACGGCAGCATGGAAAAAGGAAT
>SDZZ01000797.1 GCA_004173255.1 Chitinophagaceae bacterium
GGCAAAACAGCGCCAGCGGTTTTCTTCCACGGAGACCTTCACCGAATGCTTGGAGGATTCCCCGCATTGCGGGTTCGGGCACATGTGGTAGCGGATCGTGCCGTTCATCTGCTTGGGTGGTGCGCCCAACACGTATTCAAAGAACCATGTCAGTTGAACAAGCTGCCGGACTTCCGAAAATTTCACTTCTTCCATTCGTGGTCCTGCGTTGTGTGTCATTTTGACCTCCCTCTAAAAGAAAATAACCCTGATAGACGGAGATGCTTTTCGTGGATGTATAAGATCGTTTATTGCTTCTTGTGGCGAAATCATGTGTTGTCAGGATATAGATCAGCCGCGTATTATGCGCACTTGTCATGCATAAATAATACAGGAAAGATTATTGTCGTGGATGAAAAAGAAAGCAAGGTGTTGATGTGCTGGCGCGTTGAAATGGCTGGTCAAATTGGCCGCTTTGTTGTGGTGTTCGGACGCTCGGGCAAACCTGGGAGTGCTGGCTGATGTGGGGAATGGAAGTCGGGCAGCCGTTTTGCAGCAGCCGGGTCCGTTGGAACCCCGCTACCGTGCAATACCGTTATGACACAGGCATCGAGGGACACCACCTCTTGCAAATCAACCAGCGTAGCGTAACAGCAGGCGAACTCGACGCCTTTCATGCCGGATCAGTTCACATGGGCTTGTTTGTTGACTGCCTGGTACCGTTTGTCCTGGTTCGCATTGAGGGTTTTTACGACTGGTCCGATCAGGCCGCGTCGGTCAACCTGCTCCCGCCAGATCAGTGGCAGCTGCATGAATGGTATCCGGGCATGCACCTGTCGCTGGCACTGGTGCTGGTCGACGCGGATACCGGGATCGTGTTGGGGAAAAGGATGGTGATGTATTCCGCCCATGTCTCCAGAGTGTTTTACGATGCTCTGAAAATGCAGTTGGAAACGCCGTACGGGAAGGAAGTGATTGAGGCGGTACGCTCGCGGGTCTACCAGAAATACGGGCGCTCAAAGGACATGGTGCGGGCCGCCGCGGTGGTCCACCGCCCTACTCCTCTACTGTAGCCTGGAGATGCGCCGCCTCACTGCATGCAGGCGGCGCGACCTCCTTAGGGGGCTGCACAGGCCGCAACGAATGCGGCTTCATCCCACACTGGAATGCCAAGTTCTTCAGCCTTGGCCAGCTTGGAGCCGGCCTCGGCGCCTGCCACGACCGCGAAGGTACGCCGCGAAACCGATCCGGCAACTTTTGCTCCTGCCGCTTCGGCCAGCGCCGCTGCCTGTTCCCGGGCCAGGGTGGGAAACGTAC
>SDZZ01000273.1 GCA_004173255.1 Chitinophagaceae bacterium
TTTGAAGAAGGGCTGCGAAATGAAGTTGAACCACTTTGCCAACCGGGTGGCGACCGAGCACTTCGAAACCGTCATCGCCATGCTGAAGGATAAGTTGGGCTTCATAGAGCTGCGTCGCACTCCGAAATCGATCTGGATGCGACAGCCGGGGGCCAATATCGACTTGCAGTTCAACTCCAGCTCAACCGCTGACCGCGATCCCGATAAGAAGTTGTCCCAGGTGTCATTTCTGTCGGATACACCCGCAGAGGCGCTGGAGGAGTTGGCCGACTGGGTCAGTACAAAGGGACTGGAAGCTTTCGTGGGCAGCTATTCGAGCAAGGAATTTTACCTCGACGTTCCGGTCGCGTTCGTGGATTTCGTCATAGGGTTGCCCGCATCGCAGAGGGCACTGGTAAACATCCGCGAGGGTATCCGGGTATCACTTTGAGTGAAGTACCTGCCTACTAAATGCAATGCCGCATGTTACCAGTGTGGAAATTAACACGGAGTAAGTCGGTTAACACGTGAGGCGCTGCGTGTAAATCGATGACACTGTGATTTTTCAAGGATGGCAAAGAAATGGAGGTAGAATAAATGCCCGTCAATCAACAGTATGAAAAGAATGTTCACGATACTTTTTTCTTTTGCCTGCCTGTCAGTCGCTGCGTGTCCGGTATGCAGCTCACCATTGGGAAAATCGGTCCGATCCGTTTTTGGCGGCACTGACTGGCCTGAGGTTGCTGTGATCAGCCTGTTACCATTTGTGGTGGTCAGTTTAACTGTCGGCTTGCTTGAACACCTGACCTCAAACAAAACACCATGAAGAAAGACATCAGGAAGGCTGGTATCATACTCGGGGTGGGTCTGGGTGGCTTTGTGGACGGCATAGTGCTGCACCAGTTGTTGCAGGCCCATAGCATGCTCTCGGCCAAACTGCCGCAGGATGTACTGGTGAATGTTAAAGTGAGTATGATCTGGGATGGATTCTTCCATCTCTTCACATGGATCTATACTACCTGGGGCATAGTGCTCCTGTTCAGGGCAGTGAAAAAACACAGGGAAACACCCGGCCGGATGGTTGTCGGCTATTGCCTTTTTGGCTGGGGACTGTTCAATGTAGTGGAGGGTTTGCTGGACCATGTGGTCTTCAACCTCCACCATGTAATTGAAGCGTATGGGCAGTCGTGGGCCGACTACGCATTCCTCGCGTTTGGGTTACTGTTATGTATTGCCGGTTGGAAATATGCCAGTATGGGAGCTAAGACAGGGGTCGTGAAACTGGTATAATCTTTTTATCCGAAAAAAAACATGATGCGAATAATACCTTCTTCTATCCATGGCGTGCTCGATTTTGTGGTGAGCATTTTTGTCATTGCGTCTCCGTGGCTTCTTGGATTCCATGACAACAGTGCGCAGACCTGGGTGCCGGTGACCCTTGGAATCGCTACGATATTTTACAGCCTCTTTACCAGGTACGAGTTGGGCGCAGTGCGGGTCATTGACATGCGGACCCATCTCACCCTCGATTTCCTCAGCGCGGTTGTCCTGCTGACATCGCCCTGGTTATTCGGGTTCGACCAACGGGTATACATTCCCCATGTTGTGATCGGCATCACGGAACTGCTGGTTACCCTGCTCAGCAAAACGAAAAGCCGGGCGTTCAACCCGGCCGCCTGACGATGGATTAATTATCAACCTGTCAAAAAAAAGCACATGAGCGAAATGATCTCCATAGAATTTAATCACCAGCACCAGGTATACCATGCCCTGATCCGTTGTACGTCGATCGACGGGCTCCTGCAGGTACGGGTGACAGTAATGAACGGCGACATTGAGCCCATGCTTTCCGGACACCACATTTTTGTGCTCGATGGTGGGCAACTGATCCCGGTTCGCGAATGCCAGCAGGCCAACACCCGGGAAATTCAGCAGAAAATTATGGCGACCCTGGAATGTTCGAGCGACTTTGCCGCGCTTTACGGTCAATATTTTACCGAAACACACAGTGGCGAAGGCTGATGGGAGTCGTTCAGGCGAGTCAGCGACCAGTCAGGGCGAGCAAACGATGACCGGCAGGCTGGTGATACGATTTTAAACGATTTTGATACAAAATCAAACGAACTCCTGCACATTTGTGCCTAGTTTTCAGGGGACTAACATTTTTCTAGCGGTTAGCCAACTAACGGGAACTGGAGCCAATGAAACGGAAACTAAAGCCTTTTGCCCTTGCGGGTACAGTGATTATTATCGCCTCGGTGCTTTTTATCTGGCATTCCTACAATGCCAGGCCAAAAGACAAACAATTTGTGATCGGCTTCTCGCAGTGTGTCGATGACCTGTGGAGAAAAACCATGCTTGATGGGATGAACCGGGAACTGGCCTTTCACCCGAACCTTTCCCTCAAATACCGGGAAGCCGGGGGTAACAGCCAGGAGCAAATCCGACAGGTACGGGAGCTGTTAAAAGAAAACATCGACCTGCTGATCATCTCCCCCAATGAAACGGACCCCCTCACACCTATTGTGGAAGAAATATATACGTCAGGTATTCCGGTCATCGTGATCGACCGGAAGATTTCGTCGCGGTTCTATACCGCATTCGTGGGGACCGATAATTTTGAAATCGGAAAACTTGCCGGTGAGTATGCCGCCACCAAATTGGAGGGAAAGGTCAGGGCCATCGAAATCTTTGGGCTCACCAAATCATCCCCCGCCATGGATCGGCACCGCGGATTTGAAACCGCCCTGCGTTCCTACCCTAATATTGAAATCACCCATACCATCTACGGGGAATGGATGAAGAACACGGCAGAAAAAATGATCGAGGAAATTGTACCGGTAAACGAACAGGTGGATCTGGTATTCGCACATAACGATATGATGGCGCTCGGAGCGTACGAGGTATTCCGTAAAAGATCACATTATCCGCTGCCCAAAATCATCGGCATCGATGGCGTGGCTGGCGACGCGGGCGGAATGCAGTTTATAACGGATCATCGCCTGACGGCCACCATGCTTTATTTGCCTGGTGGCGAAGAATCGATACAGGTGGCGGCAAAAATCCTGAATAAGGAAGTATTTAATAAAGAAAACTATTTGCAGACGTCTGTAGTAGATACCAACAACGTACGGCTGTTCCAGTTACAGGCGGCAAAGGTAGCGGGACAACAGCAACAGATTGAACGGCAACAGTCGAAGATTTCGGAAGTAACAAGATTATTCACCAACCTGCAAACCTTACTTTATGTGGTAATCACCAGTCTGGCCCTCGCAATCATCCTCGGTGGAGTTGCACTTTATTCCTTGATTGAAAACCGGAAGATCACACGAAAACTGGAGTCGCAGAACGTGGAAATCCTGGACCAGAAAAACCAGATCATGGACATGGCGGCCAAGGCCCACGAGGCCAATGAGGCAAGGGTAAATTTTTTTACCAATATCTCCCATGAGTTCCGGACGCCCCTTACACTCATACTCGGACCGGTGGAAGATCTTATGGAAAATAAAAAGTCTCCCTCGGGTACCAATCATTTATCCCTTATCCACAAAAATGCATCGCGTTTGCTCAAACTCGTGGACCAGCTGATCGACTTCCGAAAAATCGAAGCCAGCAAAATGAAAATCCAGGCAACCCAGGTAGACCTGGTGGCCTTTACAACCGAGATCGTGGAAAGCTACCGGCTGATTGCCGCTAAAAAAGACATCGACCTCCATATTGTAACAAGGGAAAGATTCCTCAATGTGTGGATCGATCCGGGCTTGTTTGACAAAGTCATTTTTAACGTGCTCTCGAACGCCATGAAATTTACCGGTGAAAACGGCAGCATCAGCGTGCACATCCTTAAAAGCACCTACGAAAACCAGGCGCTGATCAAGGTGGAAGATACCGGCCGGGGAATGACCCGCGAGGAACAGGATCGCATATTTGACCTGTATTACCAGGGCAACCAGCCGTATACTTCTTCATCGTCGGGGATTGGCCTGGCCTTAACGAAAGACTTTTTGAAACTCCATAAAGGGAATATTACGGTGACCAGCACACCCGGCCGCGGCTCTACCTTTACCATTTCATTGAAACTGGGAAAAGACCATTTTGATAAAGAAGAACTGGCGGGCAATAATGAGGCGGTAGATTTTGAACATAACCCTGCACATTTAACCGAGTTAAAAACATTGGTCATGCCCGATCAGGGCCTGCATCCGGTAACGGTCTCCAGGGAACGATCCGTGGTGGTGATTGAAGACAACCTCGACCTGCGCCATTTCATCCGCGACAAACTACAGGAGAACTATGAAGTGTTTGAAGCTGCCGATGCACTTGCGGCGCGGGAGCAGGTATTCAATAACCTGCCGGACCTGATCCTGTGTGATATCCAGTTGCCCGACCAGGACGGATTGTACCTGACCAATCTGTTTAAGAATGATACACGAACGGCGCATATCCCGATCATCCTGCTGAGTGCGCAGACGAATATTGATAAACGGATAGCAGGTATGCAAAGCAAGGCAGACGTGTACCTGACCAAGCCGTTTAATATGCATTACCTGAACGAAACGATTTCGAGCCTCATTGCCAACCGCACCAGGCTGCGCGATCATTTCATTACCGAACCTGGTACAGGCGTACGAACAAACGCACCGGGCAAGCCGGGTAAGAAGTTTATCAGCGAATTTTCAGCATACGTTGAAAATAACCTTTCCAATACATCATTGAACGTGGATGAAATCTGTCGCCACCTCGCTATATCAAGGGTGCAGCTATACCGGAAAGTAAAAGATGGATTAGGGGTGAATGTAAATGACTATATTCTTAATATGCGGTTGAATAAAGCGCGGTACCAGTTGCTGAATGACAGCACCAGCATCAGCGAGATCGCATTTAATGTCGGGTTCTCATCTGCCAGTTATTTTTCAACGGTGTTTAAGACCAGGTATAATTTGTCGCCAAAACAATTCAGGGACGCAGAACAGACCTGACGATACACCCGGAGATTGTCCCGGTGCACCGCAAGCCACCCGTCTTAACCCGTCCTCCCCTTCTGCTTAAACGATTTCGGCGTAACGCCGAACCTTGATTTAAAAACAGTGGCAAAATAGGTGGGCGAAGAAAATCCTACCTGGAAAGAAATTTCAGCGATGGACAAATCCTCATGGAGCAGTAGATGCCTCGCCTTTTGCAAACGCACATGCAGGATATACTCATTGACATTATACCCCATTACGGCCTTTACCTTTTTGTACAGGGGCACTCGGGACATACCCAGTGCCGTACAGATATCATTTACCGTAAACTGGTCGTTGGAAATATTATCTTCCACAATGGCCGTAAACCGGCTAATAAATTTCCGTTCTGTTTTTTTGTCAACGGGCAGGCCTCCGCCCGAAGTGGGCAATTCGCTGCTGTAGTGGCCGCGCAAGGTGGCGCGGTTGGCGAGTAAACCGCGGATGGTCTGCTCCAGGAAACCGGCATGGAATGGTTTGACAATATAAGCATCCGCATTTGTTTTTAACCCGGCGATCTGTTGTTCCATACTTCCCCTGGCAGTGAGAATGATTACCGGGATATGCGATGTACGGAGATCGTTTTTTATAATTTCGGTTACCTCGAATCCCTTTTTGCCCGGCATCAGCACGTCGGATATCACCAGGTCAGGCATCCGTTCAAACGCCAGTTCAATACCCGTATCCCCGTCAGGTGCTTCAATGATTTCATAATTGCCTTCCAGATGCCGGCGGATGAATGCCCTGATTTCCGCATTGTCTTCGATGACCAGGATGCTTTGTTCATGCAGGGCCACCGCAGCCTCGCCCACCAGGTCTTTCGGCGCAGCGTCTTCCTGTAAAAAAATCCGGGCCTCTTCATAATTTGGTTCATAAAAAATCATGTCCTTTGCCAGTTCCTCTTCAGTAAAATGATCACGGCCTAGCGGCAGGCGAATCTCAAACGTGGCACCACGGCCTTTTTCACTCTGGATGGTAATGCTGCCGTGATGCAGGAGGATCAGTTCTTTTGAAAGGGCCAAACCCAGGCCAGTGCCTTTATTGCGTCCATCTTCACCCTGGTAAAAAAGATCAAAAGCATGTTCCATTGTTTCGGGTTCCATTCCCACGCCGGAATCCTCGACACGAACCGATACCATCTCACCTTCGGTCCTGTTGATCACCACGTGGATAAATCCATACTCAGCGGTATATTTTACAGCGTTGGACAAGAGGTTGAACAGGATTTTGTCCAGCATATTTACATCAAACCAGAC
>SDZZ01000798.1 GCA_004173255.1 Chitinophagaceae bacterium
GATTCCCTTTGCTGTGACAGACAAATGATAAGCTTCGCTTTTTGCCGGGGAAAAAAGGGACGGGTTAAATGCAATTTGAAAGATGGATGAACTTGCTTTGGAAGAATATCCTGAATGGGTTGATGAATTGGTTTTGGATGATGAACCGGATCCAGGTGATGAGACAGAGGCGGATGATGACCGGGATGCTGCTAACCCAAACTTGATCCCGGTGACCGACGAAAGGTCCCCGAGTAAGTTTGCTACCATTCCACGCGATGAATCATTGTCTCCAATGAATAAAACATTTATACTGGCAGGCAACGCAAATGATCCCTTGCCTTCGATGATCTCAGCCGGTTCGGGTATGACCTGAACGCGGCTTGTGTTGCCGACTTTTTTACCAGGCACCCCTGCAATGGAAGCGAATGCTGAAAGTAAAAAGCAGCTGATGAACAGGCTGCTTTTTATTGATTTTTTCATGTAGTTATTTTTATGATCCCGTGGGATGTTGTCATACAGTAGGAACCTCATCATCCCGCATGAACTTTGTCATCCCGGAGTGAACTAGTCCACCGGAAGGGACCTTGTGATCCCGCAGGGATTTTGTCATCCCTTAGGAACCTTGTCATCCCGTAGGGAACTGATCCGCCGGGAGGACTTCCCAGTAAGGTCCCTGCGGGGTGACAAGTCTCTCGAGGTTACAACATTTATTGATTCCACCACACCCTTGTCGATGCCTTATCCGGCCCGTTCAGCAGTGGCAATGCTGCCTGCACAGCCCGGCCGTTCGTTTGGTATTCCCCTGCCTGGAACGTAAACCGCCTGATCATCTGGTTTGGTGCCAGGTCCGGATTATCCGAGTTAGCAACGGGATATAGTTTCGGGTAGCCGGTCCTGCGCACTTCCGCCCAGGCTTCGATGCCGTCGGGGAACAGTGCCAGCCATTTTTGCGTACCGATCTGTTCGCGCTGTGTAGCTTCATCGGCAGCAAACAAGACGGGTATACTAGCCACTGCCGGGGAGTTGAGATAATCGGTCAGCGCAGTAGGTGTACCCGTTCCATTTGTATAAGCCGCAATGTCTGCTGCATTGGTCACGCCCCACATCCTCATGGAAGCGGCGATACCCTGCTCGTATAACGACTTTGCCGTACCGCCCATATTCCAACCATTCACGGCACCTTCCGCGCGAAGGAAATAAGCTTCAGCCGTGTAAATCACCGCGAGTTTATTTGTTGCCGCATCATCCACATTAAACCGCGGACCTATATTGGACAAATTATCATACTGGTTTTTGGGCGAAGCTGCGATC
>SDZZ01000799.1 GCA_004173255.1 Chitinophagaceae bacterium
CATGGAAACTTTTATCCTGTCCGCATGATTGACCTCAGCCACCGCCACCATACCAAAGAATTGATGGACCGCGATGACATACCGTTCGCGGATATGGCTGTTACCCTGAAAGAACTGGATATTATCAACACAAGGCTGGGCGGACACTCCATCACACTCAGCGGCCTGAAGCAGCTGGCACAGGGGAAAAAATCAATCACCGTGTGTGAAATCGGTTGCGGAGGTGGCGATAACCTGCGTGTCATTCACCGCTGGTGTGTGAAAAATAATATTGCAGTAAAGCTGGTAGGCATCGATATCAACCAGGAATGTATCCGTTTTGCAGAAAAGCGTAATGCCTCCTTGCCAGCTACGTGGATCTGCAGTGATTACGCAACGGCAGCACTACCTGCCGTGCCCGATCTGATTTTCTCCTCCCTTTTCTGCCATCATTTCACCGACGAACAGCTGGTGTTTATGATGAAGTGGATGTCGGACAACTCCACGGCCGGTTTTTTTATCAATGACCTCCATCGCCATCCGATGGCCTTCTACCTCATTAAGTATATCACGAAATTTTTCAGCCGATCGTACCTGGTCAGGAATGATGCCTGCATTTCCGTGTCCCGCGGATTTTCAAGGCACGACCTCGAACAGTATTTTAAAAACGCCGGATTATCCCAACCGCATATCAGCTGGCGCTGGGCTTTTCGCTGGCTGGTTATTTATAAACACAGGCCATGAGTACCGGTAAAATATACGATGTGGTTATTACCGGTGGCGGCCTGGCCGGACTTGCCCTTTCGATCCGCCTGGCCGACCGGGGTTATAGCGTAGTGCTGGTAGAAAAAGAACAGTACCCGTTGCACCGCGTGTGCGGTGAATATATCAGCCGTGAATCATGGGACTACCTGCTATCGCTCGGTGTAGACCTTGTTTCATTCAACCTGCCGCAGATCAGCCGGCTGGAGCTGAGTACGACCACAGGGCGGCGGCTTAACCAGCCGTTGCCTCTCGGCGGATTTGGGATCAGCCGATACCTGCTCGATGCCACATTGGCCTCCATTGCCCGCAAGAAAGGGGTCGAGGTGCTTGAAAATACCCGCACCACCTCCATTAATCATGACGGGAAACTGTTTCATACAGGTACGGCCGCACAGGTGTTTGTATCCCGGCTGGCGTGCGCTGGTTTCGGCAAGCGAAGCAATCTCGATCTCAACTGGGAAAGGCCTTTCGTTTCAAAAACCAGGAACCCGCTGAATAATTATATTGGTGTGAAATACCATGTGCGTGGCGATTTCAGGAAGGATAC
>SDZZ01000800.1 GCA_004173255.1 Chitinophagaceae bacterium
CCAATCAGTATTTATTTCCGGAACAACCTGTTTGATAAAATAAATATCACGGCCAGCGCGAACATGTCGCCCTACCAGTACGATTCGATCGGCCGGTATGAGATTGATAAATATGTGTGGGCAAATGGTCCCCGCCTTGGCCGTATCACCAATGCCCAGGTGTCGGTTTCTACTACGTTCCAGAGCAAACCGCGGGATGATGCCAAGGCCAAACAGCGCGAGGAGAACATCAACAACCAGCTCAATGATCCGGTGTTGCAGAACGAGCGCCAGCGCCTGCTTGACTACATGCAGCAGAACCCGGCGGAGTTTGTTGACTTTAATATTCCCTGGCAGTTCAGTGTCTCCTATTCGTTCGGCTACAATAAGAGGTTCGACCCCGCACTGGCAAGGATCAACGATGAAACTACCTCGACAGCGTCGTTCAACGGTAGTTTCAGTCTTACCCCTAAATGGAATTTCAGTGTGAGCGGCTATGCCGATATCAAGGCGAGAAACCTGCAGAACATCAACCTCGCCATCTCCCGTGAAATGCATTGCTGGCAAATGTCGATCACTGTTACACCGGTTGGTTACCAGCGGAGTTTCAGTTTCACTATCAGCCCGAAATCCGGATTGCTGCAGGATCTGCGGATCAACCGTAACCGGAGTTTCTTTACTACCAGGTAAAAGCAAAGCGTTGTGAAGTGCGAGGATTGTCATCCCGGAGGGACCTCAAAGCGAAGCGTTGTCATTCCGCAGGAATCACCGCCTGTTCCTTTCATAGTACTCCCACATAATCGAAAACACCTTGTCCTTCAGCTCAGCCGCCTTCATATTACCCGGCTCCACCGCTTCAAGAAAATGCATTTCCAACTTTACGGGCAGGAAATAAAAAAACTTGTCAATAGGTAACGCTTTCTTCGTATTAAAGATCAAAGTCGGTATCACCGGGGTGTTCGTATCCACCGCAAGTTTGAATGCACCATCATAAAATTTTTTTAACGGCTCATTACTGCGATTGCGCGTACCCTCCGGGTAAATACACATATGCATACCCAGTGACAAAACTTTTTTCATTTCGATCACACTCGACCGGCGGCTCGCATCGCTGTTGCGGTCAACGAGCACCGCACCCTTGCGGTAATACCATCCGAACAACGGGACTTTGGTGAACGATGTTTTCGCAATAGTCTTGTTGGCTCCGGGTATGAACGGTGAGGAAAGCGGCACATCCATCAATGCGTTGTGATTGCAGGTTACGATATATGCTTTATTCTTTTTAAAATGTTCCTTACCCTTTACACG
>SDZZ01000274.1 GCA_004173255.1 Chitinophagaceae bacterium
CAGGAGGCTGAACACCTGAAAGTAAGGCAGGCGATCCTGCCTTACTTTCTTTCTCCAATGGTCGGCTAATTCAAAAAAAAACCGGACTTTAGACCCACACAAAGTCTGAACGTTGAAAGTCCACCACCTGCTGCTTTTTATCCTCCTTGCATCCTCCTGCGTGAAAAAGGAAAAGCCGGATTCATCTGTGAGCCAGATGCCCGATTCGCCGGACTTCCGGAAAGCCGAATATTTCAACGATTCCACCAACCATAAAGACTCTGCTTTCTACTACTTCAACAACGTAACAGAAAACTCCAAGGACAGCCTGCTCGTTGCAATGGCCTTCGCCTATATGTCAATGATCCAGAACGAGGCCGGTGACTATTATGGCATCCAGGAAAGTGCGCTTGCCGGTATCCAGCTGCTGTCGTTCAACAGACCGGAACATTTGTATTGCCTGGCCTCGCTTTATAACATGCTGGGCCGGAGTAATGTCGGACTCGGAGAATATGACGAAGCCATACGGCACTACAAAACCGCCATGTCATACCAGCCTTACGAAGGGTACAAAAATTCCTATAGGAATAATATCGCCGTGGCGCTCCGGGAAAAGGGTGACTATGCCGCTGCCCTTAAAGCATTTGCTGAAATTCAACCGGCAGCAGATGAAAGCAATACCGATAAGGCCAGGCGAATAACCAACACCGCCAGCCTGCGATGGAAAGCCACCCGAAACTTTAATCCGGTACCGGAACTGCAACAGGCACTACAAATCCGAAAAGAAGCAGCCGATAAACTGGGTACTACTGCAAGCTATAATCATCTTGCCGACTTTTATCGGGAAAATAACCGCGATTCCGCGTTTTTTTATGCATCCGCCATGTATGAAGAAAGCATGGAGACAGGTAATACCGAAGACCGGCTGGATGCGCTCCGGAAGCTCACTTCGGTTGCTCCTGTTGCAGAGGCCCGCAGGTATTTCGAAGCATACGAACTGCTAAATGACAGTGTACAGGCCGCCCGCAATGCCGCGAAAAACCAGTTTGCCGTTATACGGTTCGAGTCAGAAAAGAACCGCGCTGAAAACCTCCTCTTGCAGGAAGACAACGCGCAAAAAAAATTACAGTTGTTTACCCAGCGGATTATCTCCGTTTCCATCGGATTGGCGGCGTTGCTGATCACCGTACTTGCGATCTGGTGGTCAAGGAGGAAAAAGCACGAACAGGAACAAAAGGCTAAGGCCCTCATTAAAGAAAACCAGCTCAAACTTTCGCAAAAAATCCACGATACCGTTGCAAATGGCCTGTACCGCATGATGAGCGAGATGGAGCACAATGAAAACATCGATAAGGAGAAACTGCTCGACCGGATTGAGGAAATGTATGAACGATCAAGGGACATCTCTTATGATCCGGCCGACTCAACCGCCGACCCCGGCGACCGCATCGATAAAATCCTCACCTCCTTCGCCACCGACCAGACGAAAGTCTCCGTGGTTGGCAACCAGCGGGACGTATGGGAAAATGTGAGTTCAGGCGTTGTCAAAGAACTGGAACAGGTGGTGCAGGAACTGGCAGTTAATATGAAAAAACACAGCGGAGCACGCCATGTGGTCTTCCATTTTTCCAGGTCACAGGACCGGATCCACCTGCTGTATAAAGATGACGGCAATGGATTCAAGGCAAACTTCCAGAAAGGGAACGGTCTTACCAGTACGGAAAACCGTATTATTAAAATCGGCGGAGAAACTACTTTCACTCCCGACACGGCCAATGGGGCCGAAATAAAAATCGTTGTTCCAACCAACCTGAAATGATTAGAAAAGTCCTGATCGCTGAGGATCACGAAAGCGCTAACATATCCGTTCAGAAAACCCTCGAGGTGCTGCAGGTGCGGTCAGTTGACCACGTGTACTATTGTGACGATGCGCTCTCCAAAATTGAACATGCACTGGTGGCAGGTGAGTCATACGACCTCCTGATAACGGACCTGATTTTTGAGCAGGATTACCGCGCCCAGAAGATTTCCGGCGGTGCCGCTTTGATTGCGGCTGCCAGGAAGGTCCAGCCTGATTTGAAAATCCTGGTATTCTCCGCTGAAAATAAGCCCGCAGTGATAGACTCCTTCTTTCGCAACCATGAAATCGACGGTTATGTGCGCAAAGCGAGGAATGATGCGCAGGAGCTACAGGCTGCGTTTGAAAAAATCTCGAAAAACCAACGGCATTATCCGAAACAGGTAGCAGAATTTGCCAAACACCAGAATGCCCATAGTTTTACGGACTACGACGTCACCATTATTTCCCTCCTTGCCCAGGGCATACCACAGAAAAACATTCCGGCCTACCTGCTGGAAAATAATATCAAACCATCGGGGCTGAGCAGCGTGGAGAAACGCTTTAACCAGATCAGGGGGGTGTTCGATTTTTCAAACAATGAACAACTGGTAGCCTTTTGTAAAGACATGGGTATTATCTAGCCTTTTCCTATCCTGATGTTACGGGAACTATCGAGCGTTTTCACTGTACCCACCTCAACCATACTGCAAATTATTCCACTCCGAATCCTTCCCATCCTTTCCCCCCTTCGGAGGCAGCAAATCCCCGCCAGATCCAATGTCGGTTTTTACGGGAATCCGTAAAATCTTATGTGCATTTGTGGCATACATTCGATTAAGTCAAAGAGAGCTGGCTAGCCACCATCCTCCAATTTTATAACAACCGACCACCAACCGAAATGATTGCACCACCAAAAACCTTAACCTGATTTGCATGATGAAAAACCAATGTCGAAAATCCTGACCGTCTGTAGTGGTAGCACAGATGGCCGAATGTTCCAGTATGGGCCAATTATGTAAACCTTAACCATTAAACCTCCTGCTCCGAAGTTCAAAATGGGCCAAAAAATCCAGGTGAGCGGAATACCACCTCTTAAATACAATCATTCCGCTCACCTCCTGCCAGCGGTCACCACCACCCCATCTCGCGCCGGATGACTAGCTTTGTCCCTGTTACTCCTAAAATCACGTGCCCGTTTGAAATCGATCTCACTTCTTTTTTTAATCTTCGTCCTGCATGCGCCAGCCTGTAAAAACCAGGCCGGTAATAATGCATCTGATATATTGAGTGATCCACCTTCGTTTGAAGGAAAGGTTGTCGGAATAAAAGATGGCGATACGTTTATAGTGCTGGATGGAACTGCCCAGGTAACAGTCCGGTTGTCAGACATCGATTGCCCGGAGAAAAACCAACCCTTCGGAACCAGGGCCAAACAGGCTGCTTCTGATCTGTGTTTCGGAAAACCCGTTACTGTGGTGCGCAAAGCACGTAATGACCGGTATGGTAGGCTGATTGGTGAAGTATTCGTGGACAAAATATCGGTTAATAAAGAAATGGTAAGGCAGGGGTTGGCATGGCAGTTCACCAGATACTCCAAAGACCCTGTCTACAAACAGCTGGAACAGTCAGCGCGGGACCGGAAGGTCGGGATCTGGAGTGAGAAGTCACCAACACCCCCTTGGATGTGGCGGAAAAAACGGCAAACGCCGGTTTAAATGATTATCCGAGGTTTCAGGCGATTCGAAAACACCTAACCCCTCTCTGCAGGTACACTTAATTGAACGAGCTCCGGAACTCCAGCGGACTCAGGTTCGTTTTATTTTTAAACAACTTACTGAAACTTTGCGAGTGTCCGAAACCAAGCTCGTAGGCTATTTCTCCTACGCTTAAGTCGGTGGTAGAAAGTTTTTCCTTCGCTTTTGCGATCAGTTTGTCGTGAATATATTGCTGAGCATTCGTACCTATCAGTGAACGCAGCATGTCGCTGAGGTAACCCGGTGTCATATGGAGCTGGGCGGACAGGTATTGCACAGTTGGTAAACCGTCCCTTAACGCCTGCTCGCTTTTGAAATAGCCATCCAGCAACGCTTCCATCTTCTGCAGCAAATCATTGTTCACGGCCTTCCGGGTAACGAATTGCCGTTTATAAAAACGGTTGGCATAACTCAGTAATAACTCAATCTGCGCAATTATTACTTCCTGGCTGAATTCATCCACCCTGTTTTTCAACTCCTGCTCCATGATCCGGAACACGGAGATGATCGTTTCTTTTTCTTCGTCGGAAACATGCAGTGCTTCATTGACCGAGTAGGAAAAATATCCGTACTCAGTAATCTTTTTTGCCAACGGATACCCCATCAGGAAGTCGGGATGCACCATCAGCACGTACGACGAAGCACCTTTGTCGTCACTACGCTCGGAAGTACCAACAATCTGGTTCGGCGCTAAAAACAGCATACTCCCTTCATCAAAATCATAGTATCCCTGGCCGTATTTCATGCGGCCGCTGTGCCGGGTCACAAACGTAATTTTGTAAAACTCCAGTACATCATATATGATTGCATGATCCGGATTAAACGGATTCTCCGGATTGAAATGCGTTAAACTCATCAACGGATGTTGCGGTTTAGGCATACCAAAGGCCTTGTGGATTTCGGATATGGACCGGAACTTTTTAAGGTGATCATCCTTACTTTTCATAAATCAAATTTAAACCAAAACCTGCAGTGATGTGAAACCGCAGGTTTGGCTTTAGCTGGGTAAATTTCATTGCCATGACTACTTACCAGGGATATACCTCTTGGTTAGGTCCGGTGAACATCCCGGTGGGGCCATCTTCTTCCAACGCAACCCGGACAGGTTCCTTTGAACCCTCTTCCAAAGAATCCGTTCCCTGGAAATTATTAAGGGCTGTGGCTGTAAAACCCGGAGAAACCGCATTTACCTTGATATTGGTCCCTTCCATTTCAATGGCAAAAGCCACGGTGACTGCATTCATCGCAGCCTTGGATGCCCCATAGATCAGGTCAAAGTGTACACGCCATGGATTGGTTGGATTCAGGTTGCTGGTAAGTGAGCCCAAACCGCTTGACACATTCACGATGCGGGCAGCTGGGGCATTTCGAAGCAACGGAAGGAATGCCTGGGTCACTGTTACCACGCCAAACACGTTGGTATTCCAGACGGCCTTCATTTCATCGACCGATGCCTTGCCTGGCCGCTGCGCAGCCATGATGTCTCCCAGTGTGCGGTCTGGCGCCCCGGCATGGGAAATGCCGGCATTGTTCACCAGCAGGCTGAGGTAATTGAATTCTTTAGCTACTGCTGCCGCTGCCGCGTGAACAGATTCCTGATCGGTTACGTCCAGCTGGATAGTACGGGCTTTACCCCCGATTTTACTTACTGCTTCATCGCCGTTTTTCGGATTACGCGATCCGACAAATACAATATAACCGTTATCGGACAAGGCTTTGGCTATCTGGAAACCCACGCCCTGGTTGGCTCCGGTTACCAGCGCTACTTTTTCGTTGTTGGGATGATTGGAACCGGCGGTTCCCGCTTCATTTGTCTGCATAAATCTGTTTTAAAAATTTGATGCAACAAAATTCACCAATCCTTCCGGGCCGGTTGTAGCCAAATCAGGCTGGTTTGTAGCCGAATTGAGAAAAGTCGGGCTAAACTGACTGGTTTTAATTTATAACTGGCCAACTCCCCCATCAAGCACTAGTTCACCAGCTAACATAAAAGACGAATCATCACTCGCCAGATATAAAAAACCTTTCGCCATTTCATCAGGTGTACCTAATCGTTTCAACGGCACGCCGCTGGCAAGGTATTGTTTGATTCCATCTACATTAACCTGCGGCAGATCCAACCTGTCAAAAATGGGGGTTTCAACAGGTCCCGGTGAAAGAACGTTCACACGTATCCGCCTGTCTAATAAATCAGCAGAAAAACCGCGGGCTAAGGCACGTACAGCCGCTTTTGTAGCACCATAAACAGAAGCTGTTGCCGCTCCGGTTTCACTTGAAACCGAAGAGGTCATTACAACAGATGCCCCGTCGTTCAAGAATGGCAAAGCTTTCTGAACTGAAAAGAAAGCTCCCTTAAAGTTAACATCAACGAGTTCATCAAATAGTTCTTCAGTAAAATCAGTTAACGGAAGACCTTTATAAACTCCTGCGTTTATAATCAACACATCAAATTTGCCATGCCTGGCAGCAATTTCAGCATAGGCATCGTCGATAGTTTTCAGGATTGACACATCTGCCTTAACGCCTATTGCAAGATGCCCTATTTCTGAAACGGCTTTACTTAAGGTTGATTCATTACGACCGGTTATTGCTACCCTTGCACCTTCTTCAGCAAATA
>SDZZ01000801.1 GCA_004173255.1 Chitinophagaceae bacterium
GATTATAATAATACCTACGATTTATTATAAGAAGGCAGTTCGCAGAGCCCCGGAGGTGGTCCGGGGCTTTTTTATGCGGTATCCCGTCCCGCCTTACCACCTAATTTATATAACTTGGTGCACGGGGAGGTTTCCCTGTTAAAACAGCACTTGCCATGGCAATTAAAGCTGCTTCACATACTGCAATACTTCGTTCGGTTATCGTAGTATTCTACCTGGTCCCTCTCATTTTGTCTGCCCAAAAAAACAACCCGCTGCGCATTGGTGTTGCGGGCCTCACCCATTCGCATGTGCACTGGATCTTCAACAGTGCAAAAACAGAGAACATCGAAATAGTAGGTATTGCGGAACCCAACAAGGAACTGGCAGCACGCTTTGTTCAACAATACAACTATCCGGCAGATCGTATTTATCCGACCCTGAGAGCCATGATCGACGCACAGAAACCGGAAGCAGTAGCCGCTTTTAATTCCATTGCCGAACACCTCGGTGTTGTTGAAACCTGCGCCCCGCTTGGTATTCATGTGATGGTAGAAAAACCACTGGCAGTAAGCCTGGCCGATGCACGCAAAATGGAAACACTGGCCACCAGGAATAAAATCCTGCTGCTGACCAATTTTGAAACCACCTGGTATAGTTCGGTCCATAAGGCACACGAACTGGTTGGCGATTCGGCTATTGGTTCCATCCGTAAGCTGGTAGTGCATGATGGCCACCAGGGTCCGGCAGAGATCGGGGTAAATAAGGAATTCCTTGATTGGCTCACCGATCCGGTAAAAAACGGGGCCGGTGCATTGATGGACTTCGGTTGTTATGGCGCTGATCTTTCCACCTGGTTAATGAAGGGCCAGCGACCAGTGACGGTAACAGCAGTCACCCAGCAGGTAAAACCTGAAAAGTACCCGAAGGTGGACGATGAAGCAACTATTATTATCACCTATCCCAAATCGCAGACCGTGATCCAGGCTTCGTGGAACTGGACGTTCTCGCGCAAGGATGTGGAGATTTATGGGACCACCGGCATCATCATGGCACCAAATAAAAATACCATCACAACCAGGTTTCGTGAATCTGCGCCCGACTCGCTTCGGAAACTGTCCGACCGGCCTGCACCTTACAATGACCCCTTTGCTTTTTTCCGGGCGGCGGTAAGAAAAGAGATCCGGGTGGAAGACGATGACCTTTCATCCCTTCGTACCAATATCACCGTGATGGAAATACTTGATGCGGCAAAGCGCTCGGCGTTGACCGGGAAAACAGTTTCGCTTTCAACGAAATAA
>SDZZ01000275.1 GCA_004173255.1 Chitinophagaceae bacterium
AATACCCAGGAGCCAATGAAGTAACTGGGAAAGTAATGTGCAAGCAGTACAAACAGGATACCCAGTCCGCGCCAGCCATCGAATTCCTTTACATACGAGCCAACCTTGTAATCGATTACCAGGCGACGACCCGTAAAAACTTTCATTTTATCTGTGAGCACTCCCAACATAATTATTTATTAACCGGTGTGGCTTTTTTCCATACTGTCAGGAATCCGCCTGTGAAATTGGATGGCAGTATTTCAGCCACTGCGCAATCGAAGCGCTGCAGGAATTTCATCCGTTTTGACAACAGCGAAAACGGGAACACATCTTCCACAAAATTCGTTTTACCAAACTGTGAAATGGTAAACCTGTTTTTCTCCGCCAGTTGTTTCAATGATTTTTTGGTGAAGAACTGGATATGGGTCAGGTCCGCTGCATCCGACTGGATCGTAGTGCCTTTGTAACCAAATAATTTTTTAACACCAAGTACAAACTTCCACATGAAATTCTGTTTTTTCTGCAGCGAGATCATCGGCCTGGTCACCAGCAGCTCACGCGGACCCTGTCCGTTGGGAACTGTTACGATCAGGATGCCCGATTCATGCAGCAGCTGCTGCAGCGTAGTCAGCAGTTTTTCCGGCTCGTTCAGGTGCTCCAGTACTTCACTGCAGATTACTGCATGATACTTCTGGCCGTCGGCCACCAGCTTCTCTGCGCTCAGCACTTCGAACTCCACGTTGGGCAATGTGTTCAGGGCTTTGGCTTTTTCAATGGCCTTATCACTTACATCAATCCCTTTTACACGGAAGCCATGCGAACCAAGGCTTCTTGAAATGATTCCATTACCACATCCGACATCGAGCACCTGCGCATCGGCGGAAATATTTTCCCGCAGTGCCTTGATGATAAAATTCAGTCGCTTGATGTCAGTTACCTTGTTGTATTCCATGCCCGATTAGTTTAGCCTTTTTTTATTCAGTACCTCCAGGTACAAATCTTCAATTCTTCTTGTCATCAGTGTGACCGTAAATTTTTCCCGTACGGTTTCCAGTGCATTCACACTGAACTTTTCCTGCAGTCCACGATCATTACCCAGCGCAACCAGTGCCTGCACAAGGTTGTCGACCAGGTTACCTGTTTCCACCAGCATGCCATTGACACCTGGCTCAATCACATCGCAGGTGCCATCCACGTTGGATGCAATGATGGGCTTGGCCATGGTCATTGCTTCCAGCAAACCGATCGGTAATCCTTCCCAGAGTGATGGCAGTACAAAAATATCTGCGGCAGCAAGCACAGCCGGCACGTCCTGGCGGAATGACTGCACGGTTACATTACCGGCGATACCAAATTTTTCGATCAGCCGAAGGCCTTCTTCTTTCTGGTCACCGTCACCAACCAGCAGCAGGTGCAGGGATGGATTAACGCGCACGGCCTTTGCAAATGCTTCAATCATTGCCAGGGGCTGTTTGTGGGAAGTAAAGCGTGCAATGAAAAGTACCAGTGTTTTATTTTCCGGAATGCCCAGTTCCCTGCGCACATCCGGGTAGGTGCCTTTGCTGTTGAATTTTTTCTGGTCGATGCCGTAGTTGATGATCCTTGATTTAAAACCGGGAATGAGTTTTTTACCCGCGTTCTGGTTCGACAGGGAAACCGAAATATTGACATCGGTGCGGGAGGTCAAATATTTTTCACCCAGTACACGGAGCTTGTGCAGCATCGGCCCCTGATCCTGGTGGAACGACCATCCATGGATGGTATAGATTACGGGTATGCCCAGTGAGCGAGCGGCCCACAACACATTTGAATTGGCGCGGGTGCCATGGGCATGGATCAGTTCCACCTTTTCCTGCACCAGCAATTTTTTTACTTTTTTCCATTTGGTAAAATCAAATGGCTTTTCTGTATGGATGATATGTGCAGGAATGTCCATACCCGAAAGCGTGCTGATCATGGGGCCGTCGGTAAACGAAAGTACCACGGGATCAAACTGCCCGCGGTCGATATTCTCCACCAGGTTCAGCAGGTGGGACTCCCCTCCCCCGATTTTACCCTGGCGGATACTCTGTAAAACTTTTATCTTTTTGTTCTCTGGCATTGTCTGTTTAATGTGCCCTTTCAGGAAACGGGTGAATAGGTGGACGAACCAAGATTCCAGAACGTACCCCTGATAACGGATTTTAAAAACGGGAACTGTCCCTTTATCGTAAACTTCACTACCGATTTCGGCAGCGCAAAAAAAGTATAAAACAGGAAGAAAACAAACAGGTGTGCCTTTTTTGAATTCCTTCTCATATACAGGATTCGGTTGCGGGTCTGGTAATAGACTTTCATGGGATTGTCCTTACCCACCGACACGGATTCCTTGTGGTAAATCACCGCTGATGGCTGGTACCAGATCTTGTAGCCCTGCTGCAGGATCCGTGCGCTCCAGTCCCATTCTTCATAGTAGAGGAAAAAAATTTCAGGGAAAGCTCCTGTTTTTTCGATCACTTCACGTTTCACCATCATGGCGCATCCATGTGCACCGAACGTGTAGCCTGGTTTGTCATGTTGTCCACGGTCTTCTTCCTTGTTGCCAACGGCGGAAGTTCGGCCGGTGTACACATTGATCGGGTTGAAACCAGCATACTGGATCAGGGTAGGTTGCTGGAAGAACTTTATTTTCGGACAGGCTACCCCAACCGTTGCGTCCAGTTCAAACGGCTTCAGGAGTTCTTCTATAATATCGGGGGTAAGCTCGGTATCGTTATTTACAAAAAATATAAAATCGCCTTTTGCCTGACGGATGCCCCAATTATTGCCACCGGAAAAACCCAGGTTCTCTTCACTTCGCAGGATCCGGGTATGCGGGGCATTGACCGCCTCCAGTTCCTGCCGGGGGTCTACCGTTGAGTTCATGTCGCAGACCAGCACCTCGAAATTGGGATATCGTAGTGCACCGACCGATTGCAGGAATTCACGGGTGACTTTGGTTGCGTTCCAGTTGAGCGTAATAATGGAAACAAGTGGAAAAGAACTTCCGGGACTCATTATATCATTTAGGGTGAAAGCCTCAAAAGTAATAAACAATCAATTAGTTTGCAACCCTTTGGTTATCCATTACTTTTCTGGAACAAAGCGCTCGGCGTTTTCACCATGATCCACAGGTCATAAGCCGTATTCGCCTTCCGGGCGTAGTCAATATCCAGATTGATCCTTTCGGTAACCGACATGTCCTGTTTACCCCTTTTCTTGATCTGCCACAGGCCTGTGATACCGGCCGGGGCCATGAAACGCTCCACGGAATCGTTGGTCGTCAGCGTAGTGGCTTCGTATAAAGGTAACGGACGGTTGCCCACAAGCGACATATCACCCTTTAATACATTGAATAACTGGGGAATTTCATCCAGGCTGGTTTTGCGGAGCAGCTTACCCAGGCGCGTCACACGCGGATCGTTATCAATTTTCACAAACTGCGCAGTACCACCTTCAGAACCATACTGGTTGAGATGGGCGAGCTGTGAAATCTTTTTGTCGGCCCCCACTTCCATGGTGCGGAACTTGAAGAAGTTGAAAACCCTGTACCCGCGACCTGCCCTTTTGGAGGTATAAAATACCGGACCACGGCTGGTCAGCTTGATGGCTACAGCAATCGATGCAAAAACCGGGAGGCAGGCAATAATGGCCGCAGACGAGAGGATCACATCCAGTGAGCGTTTTACAACAGAATGTCCATTGATCGCCATAACTTCATGAATCTGACCCGATTGACTGATCACTAATCCCTTTGCATTTGCCTTCATCCTGTTCAGGAACTGAACACGGCTGGCGAAATCGATCTTGTCTGAATTGATGTTCAGCACATCGTCGACCAGCTGGTTCTGACGCAGGAAACGAACTTTACCGGCATCCAGCTTGGTTTCGTTATAGATGATGGTGAGGTTGGAATAGTAACCCTTCTGTTTCAGGAACGAACAGAACAGGGTCAGGTACACCTGCACCAGCGGAATATTGATGAAAATAACGTCGGGAAGACCGTTTTTGTGGCATTTTTCGAGTAAAAGCTGGGCTTTCGAGTAATCCTCGGCAAAAACACCTGATTCAAAATGCGAGGCAAATGCCTGGTTTGAATCGAAATGGGATCCGATGTACAGAAAGGACAGCGCCACCCGTTCAGGGGAAACAAGTGTTGAATTTTCAACCTTCTTCCATTGTGTACCCACGTTCAAGACGATGGGCGAAGTTTCAATGCTCATAAACTACAGTTAGGTTTAGGTCAGATGACTTTTAAAGATGGTTTGAACAACAACTCGGAAATCGTTTTCTCCAATTCCTGCGGACTGAAGGGTTTGTGGAAAAAACTATTGACTTGATGGGCAAGCATGGGGTCGTTCTGGACCTTATCGTTACTGGTTAAAGCTATAATTGGTGTACCCTGGTAAAGTCCGCTGGTATTGATATGGCCGACAAAATCCCAGTTCTCCTGGGCATTGAAATCAATATCAATAATGATCAGCTCGATCTCCGGGTTACGTTTCATTTCATTCATTCCCTGATACACATCTGATACTGCTACCAGGTTGTATGAAGGCGATAAGACAGTCTGAATTAAGAAATTCATGGACCGATTACCATTAATACTTAAGATGCTCTTACGCATAATTACAAGGGTGGACTAACTGTTAATAATTCAAAAGTCAAACACTGTAATCACGGAAAATTGGAGCAAGTACTGATTGGTGGTTTATGCCCAATGCACTTTGATCTTGTTCAAGGATGGTGGAAGGTGTGACGTGGTTAAACGTAGGTTGTTCAGAGGAATATCCGGGGCTTGTAATTTTCCCGGAGGACGGACTGACAGAAATCAATCACGGCTCTAAAGTAAATAAATAATTGCAAAAGCAAACTATTCCGGGCGATATTTTTAAGAAATCCTACTAAGTGGTAATACTAACTGACGTTTTAACCACCTGCTATCCCCTGAATGGGGGATGTTTCTGGCCTCCAGGCACTACAAACCGTCCAGCCCGATGTCCACCACAATGGGAAAATGGTCGGAATAGGGTGATTGGCTGGTCGAAAATTGCCTGATCTTTATCCGCGGATCAGCAAAAACGTAGTCAAGCCGTAGTGTCGGTGACTTAAACCGGAAACTCTGCCCAAGTCCCGCCCCCGTTTTCAGGAACGCGTCCTGCAACCCGCCCTTTACGGTAAAATAAGCATACGAATTGGGAATGTCCCCCATATTTCCGCAAAGCAGCACCGGATACGGGCTCTGGTCAATCTGCTGTTTCACGAATTTTGCCTGGCCGCTGCGGTACGTATAGGCGTTCCGGAGCTTGCGGACCATGCGGGTAGCCTTGGTAATTTTTCCCGGTTTACCTTCCGGACCCATATAACTGTACTTGTCCATCCTGGACGACTCGAGGTGCGTGGTCATCACGCGCAATGTTTTACCATTTATAAGAAGATCCGCATATATGATACCTTCCGAATGGGGAGTATGGCCAAAACTGTATTTGATCGAATCCACTATCGGGAACTTCGACAGGATGATCATCCCGATCAGCTGCGTGCCATTCCGCATTTCCGAACTGGGGAAGAAGAAATGGTAATTGTATCCCATGGCTTCCAGCGGCGCCAGGTTACTTTCAAAATATTTTGAGTGGTTGGGTTCAAAAAATTCCTGCAGGCAAAGGACATCGGCATGTTTCTCTTCTACGGCGTCGAGCATGAGCCGGCGGAAACTGACACCGCCGTTTTTATATTTATTCGGTTCATCCCATCGTTCCACATTCCAGTACAAAACCCGCAGGTCTTTCTGCTGCTTTACCTCTTCAAATGCCGGCTGGAAGAAGTGAAAACCCATCACCGCCCGCACCTGCTGGAAACCCACCAACAGCAAGGCAACTGAAAGCCAGGCCCAGCGCGAGCGCTGCACCGCCCGCCAGATCAGGAAGAGGACCACCACGGCCAGCAGGAAAGGAAATCCAAGCCCAAGGATTGCGATGAACCAGAAATACTGCGGGTCAAGGAACGGCGTGAGGCACACCAGTATGAAAAGTATGGCCGTTACCAGATGCAGGATAATTCCGATCAGCCGCCAGTTGATTCTTCGTCTTTTGCGCATATATAATATTATGGTGCAGCACCCGGTGCGCACCTGTTTGGTACGAAACTACTTCCTGATCACGATCCGGAA
>SDZZ01000802.1 GCA_004173255.1 Chitinophagaceae bacterium
GTCCACATGGCCTGCTGGTTGCTCGTGGGAAGCATCGGATGGGCTACATCTCCGCAGCTGCTCTCAGACGATCCCATCATCGTGGTCCTGATCCTGCTCTGGTTTACCCAGACAGCCACCGGGGGCGTGGCAGTTGCATTGTATAATGTTTCCTGGAAATCATAGATCCGTTCATGTTCCAGCGCATCCGCGATCTTTCCCCAGGCGCTGGCCGGCGGATCAACCTCGTGGTCATAAAGACGTTGCTGGTAATTGTTCATGATTTTATCCGGTTCGATGTCCTTGTATCAATAAATTGTTTCACCATTTCCTGCAGGATCACCTTGGCCCTCGACAACTGCGACTTGCTGGTGCCTTCGCTGATGCCCATGATTTCGCCAATCTCCTTGTGGGTGTAGCCTTCCACCACGTACATGTTAAAGACGGTACGGTATCCGGGCGACAGTTGCCGCACCAGTTCCAGGATATCCCTTTCGGCCAGGTCATCCAGCACCGACAGGTAATTGCCTTCAATGGTACTTTCCTCTTTTTCCGTGACGGGCTGCAGGTATTTTTTTCTCCTGAAATGTTCAATGGCCGTATTCACGAAAATGCGACGCACCCAGCCTTCGAAAGAACCTTCGCTCCGGAAGCTGCTGAGTTTTTTATAAACCTTGATGAAACCTTCCTGGAGAATATCTTCGGCTTCTTCAGCATTGCCGGCATAACGCAGGCAAACACCATACATTCTTGGTGAGAAGCGGCGGTAAAGTTCCTCCTGCATACGCCGGTTGCCATCAATGCACCCACTGATTAAGTCGCTTTCGGAAGTATTTTGGTTGCCTGATGTGCTCAAATTCCCTGTTTTGTGTGGAGGTTGTTCAAAAATGCGACCAGTTTTGCCGTGGCCTTCGCCCGGTGGCTGTACTGGTCTTTTTCCCGGAGGTCCATTTCACCAAAGGTTTTTGGGGATCCGTTGGGTATAAAGATGGGGTCGTATCCAAATCCGCCAGTGCCCTGGCGGGCAGTGGTGATGGTACCTTCGCACACTCCGTCAAACAGGGTTTCTTTACCATCGATGATGAGCGAGATGACAGTACGGAACCGGGCCCTGCGGTTCGGCTGCCCCTCCATCTTTTTCAGCAGCAGGTCCATGTTATCGTCCGATGACCGGCCCTCGCCTGCGTACCGTGCGCTTTTCACGCCTGGCTCGCCGTTGAGTACATCTGTTTCCAGACCGCTGTCTTCGCTGAAACAACTGGTGCCGGTAAGCTGGTAAATGGTGCTGGATTTTTC
>SDZZ01000276.1 GCA_004173255.1 Chitinophagaceae bacterium
TGAAATGTATTCGGGGGCTTTTAGTTTTTGTAAATGGCGATCACTTTTTTTTGACCCTGCTTTACGTATCCCCGGTACATGCCTTCGGTGCAGAACGGCAGGGCAATATTCCCATCTTTATCGACAGCGATCAATCCGCCGTCACCACCCATTGCCGGTAATCTTTTCATCACCATTTCATTGCTGGCCGTTTTGAGATCTGTTTTGCCATACTCCATCATGTCACTGATGGTCTTTGCCATTACCAGCCTGATATAATATTCCCCCCAGCCGGTGCCGCTGATTGCAACTGTGTTGTTATTGGCATAAGTACCGGCACCGATGATGGGCGCATCGCCGACGCGGCCGAATTTTTTATTGGTCATGCCCCCGGTGCTGGTGGCTGCAGCAAGGTTACCCTGCTGGTCGAGTGCCACTGCTCCGACCGTTCCGTATTTATAATCGCGGTTCGATGGCTGGCGCAGCAGGCCTGACTTCATCGAATCCTTTCCCATCAGGGCCAGCGAATCCCCGGACCTGGCCTTCAAAAGACTCTGCCAGCGCGCCTCCGTATAAAAGTAGGAAGGATCCACGAGGGCCTGCCCCTGGGTGGCCGCAAAATCTTCTGCCCCTTTACCTGTCAGCATTACGTGTTCGGATCTTTCCATGACTGCCCTGGCAGTGGATACAGGATTGCGGATTGTGGTAACACCCGCAACAGCACCCGCTTTCAGTGTGCTGCCGTCCATGATGGCGGCATCCAGTTCGTTTTTCCCGGCATTGGTAAAAACTGCGCCCTTTCCGGCGTTGAATAAAGGGTTATCTTCCAGCACACGGACGCTTGCCTCCACTGCATCGAGGGCCCTGCCGCCAGCGGCCAGGATTTTTTCACCGGCTGCCAGTGCCTGCTCGAGGGCGGATTGGTAAGCCGACTCCTTTTCAGGTGTCATTTGCGATTTCAGGATGGTGCCTGCACCACCATGGATCACGAGTACGTACCTGGCTTTGGGCGCGGGTGCGGACTGGCTGGAGGAATGAAAGGCAAGCAACAACAGGGAGGTGACGAGGGCGATTGTCCGCATGCGGTGTTTTTCAGGCAATTTACCGAGTATAATCATGTAAAAGCACTGCCCGGTGCATCCACCAGGGAAATCCGGCAATTCATTGTTAAACAATGGTATTGAATTTGTCGGGAGGGGCCGATTAATTAGTTTTGTGACCTAAACGCTGAACCTGAAGACTTTCAAGAAAATACTTAAATGGGTCGGACTTGTATTGTTGTTCCTCGTACTGGGGATCTGGATCTTTGTGCAGACACCCATCGGACAGAACTGGATCAGCCGGCAGGTGACCAAACGTTTATCGCATGACCTCAACACCACCATCCAGATAGACCGTGTCGATTTTTCGCTTTTCAACAACATGCACCTGCAGGGCGTACTGGTTGAAGACCACCAGCAGGATACCTTGCTGTATGCCGGTGAGATCCGGGTAAAAATCACGGACTGGTTTTTCTTCAAGGACAATGTGGTATTGAAATACGTTGGGCTCAAGGATGCAGTGATCTACACTCACCGGGAAGACTCGACCTGGAATTACCAGTTTCTCATTGATTATTTTTCTTCCCCATCGGGCGGTAAAAAATCCGGCGGTACAGAACTGAGCCTGGAGAAAATCGACCTCAGCAATATTGCTTACCGCAAGAAGGATGCGTGGCTGGGACAGGACATGGTGGTCACGATTGGTTCGCTCAGCCTGGAGGCACGCGAAATAAATTTTGCCAGCCACTCTGTCAATCTCGGCAGCCTGGTGCTGGACAAACCACAGTTCAGCCTGTACAACTACGACAAGTTGAAACCCGCGTCACTGGCCAAACCTGTGGAGGACACTACCCTGTCGGTCGATTCCCTGCTCAAATGGAATTCAGCCGGATGGGTGGTTAATGTAGATCGCCTTGATATCACCAACGGCAGCTTCAGCAGCCGCCGGAAAACAGGTGCTCCGCTGCTCGCCGGGTTTGATGGCCGCAACATTATTTTTTCCGGTATCAATGCCAACCTGACGAAGATCCGCTGGGATAAGGATACCGTGACCACTTCGCTTACCCTCGAAACAAAAGAGCGCAGTGGTTTTGAAGTAAAGAGCATGAGATCGAACGTGCGGCTTACTCCGAACGACATGACCTTTGCCGACCTTGACCTGAAAACGAATAACAGTAATATCCGGAACTACTTCCGCATGTCGTACGATGACATCAGCAGCATGGGGGATTTTATCCATGCAGTGACTATGGTAGGGCGGTTCGACAATTCACAGATCGACAGTGACGACATCGCGTTTTTTGCCCCTGCCATGAAAACATGGAAAAAAAATATCAGCATCAGGGGGGTGGTCCGCGGAACAGTCGATGACCTCGTTGGCAAGGACCTGCTCGTGCAGGCGGGCAACAACACCTTGCTGAACGGCGATATCAGTATGACCGGACTGCCGGATATCAACCAGACATTTATTGATTTCAAGGCCAATGAATTCCATACTGTGTATGATGATGTGGTTTCCTTTGTACCTGCAATAACAAAAGTAAAATCGCCTGATCTGCGCAAGTTGCAATATGTCCGGTTTACCGGCAGCTTCACCGGTTTTATCCGCGACTTTGTGACGTTTGGCACAATACAGACCAATCTCGGTATAGTCAAGAGTGACCTTAACATGAAACTTCCTGAAGCGGGTGATGCCGTTTATTCCGGCACCATTTCTACCGAATACTTCCGACTGGGTGACCTTATCGGCGACAAGCGCATTGGCATTGTGTCGGTCGACGGATCACTGAAAGGGAAAGGTTTCAGCGAGAAAAGCAGGAACACGGAGATTGACGGTCAAATCCGGTTTATTGATTACCAGGGTTACCGATACCATAACATCACGCTGAACGGGAAGCTGGATAAAAAGAAGTTTGAGGGTATTGCCTCAATCAAAGACCCCGAAGCCGATATAACGCTGAATGGACTGATTGATTTTAATCTTGCCACCCCGAAGTTTAACTTCCTGGCAGACGTACAGAAAGCCAACCTGAAAAAACTGAACCTTTATAAAGATGACCTCTCGTTTACCGGATATTTTAACCTTGATTTCACCGGCGACAACATTGACAATTTCCTTGGCTCGGCCAGGATCAGCAGGGCAACCCTCACCCGCAACGGTGTACCCCTTCCATTTGATTCGCTGGTCGTTTCTTCCACATTTGAGAATAACAGTAAAACGATCCAGCTTAGTTCCAATGAGATTAATGCCACTGTGAGTGGCAATTATGTTATCCGCGAACTGCCCGATGCATTCAAGCTTTTCCTGAATAAATATTACCCGGCCTATATCAAGCCGCCGGTCAGGACTCCCGGGAACGAATCGCTGCAGTTTGACATTACCACACGTAATGTGGACGACTATGTGAAGCTGGTAGACAGCAGCCTTTCCGGTTTCAACAATAGTCATATTGCAGGTAACCTGGATACCCGTTCCAATGAACTGAACATGGTAGCCGACATTCCCCAGTTCAAATACGACCGCTATAATTTTGACGAAGTGAAACTGACGGCGAAGGGAACCCGCGACAGTATTTCGTTATATGGTGGTGCATCCAATGTCAACATCAGCGACAGCCTGAATGTGCCGTTAACGCTGTTCCGTATATCGGCGCACAATGACACGTCCAAAGTATTTATCTATACCGGCGCCAACCAGGCTATCAACCAGGCGAACATCAATGCACAGGTGCTCACCTATAGCAATGGGGTAAAGATTGAAGTGGATCCATCGACGCTGGTGGTGAATGGGAAGACCTGGTCCATCGAGGAGAATGGCGAACTGGAGTTCCGGTCCAATATACCCGCCAGCGGCCAGCTGGTGCTGCGGGAAACCCAGCAGGAGATCCGGGTGCGCACGGTGCCGTCCGAAACGGGTGACTGGAACGATGTAGTGGTGGACCTGAAAAAAATCAATGTCGGTGACTTCTCGCCTTTCTTCCTGCCACGTAACCGGCTGGAGGGTTTATTGTCGGGCAGGATTGTGGTGGAAGACCCGATCAACAATATGTACGTCCGTTCCGAAGGCATCAGTGCTGAGGCCGTTCGGCTTGACAACGATTCGCTGGGTGATCTCAAAACCGACCTGACGTATAATGGGAAAACGAAGGTGCTGACCGGTAAAGGTTTTACCGTGAATGATGAGAACAAACTGGAGTTTGACCTGAACCTGTTCCTTGCCAGTAAGGAGGCCCAGAAGGAAAATAAGATCGCACTGAAGGCAACCCGTTTCCAGCTGAATATACTCGAGCGTTTCCTTGGTACGCTGTTCTCCGACATGCAGGGTTATGTTACCGGCAACTTCAACATTGATGGGGCGTTTGGTGACCTCGATATCACAGGTAAAGGTCGATTGCAGGATGCCGGGCTGAAAGTCAATTTCACGCAATGTTTTTATAAAATCAGGGATACGGACCTCGAACTGAAACCAACGGAACTGGATCTTACGGGAATTGTACTGACCGATCCGGTATCGGGCAATCCCGTTTATCTTACCGGTGGCATCCAGCACTCCGGGTTCAAGAATATGTTCTTTGACCTGACGGTCGGCACGCGGAAGCCGAATACCAGTGGTGCTTCGGACAACCTGCCCGTCCAGCTCCTCAACACTACCTACAATGACAACAAACAATTTTATGGCCGCGTAAAGGGCACGGGGTCGTTCAGTTTATCCGGCCCGCAGTCGGACCTCTTCATGAAAATTGATGCCATTGCATCCACCACGGACAGCAGCCAGGTAACCATCCCTTCCAGCACCAGCCGCGAGTCGGGAATTGCTGATTTCCTGATTGAGAAAAAGTATGGTACCGAAATGGTGGATAGTACGTTGGGCAGCGGAACGGCCAACGTTACTTATGATGTGGATGTAACAGCCAACCCGATGGTAACCGTCCGCGTTATTCTGGATGACCTGACCGGTGACGAGATCAAGGGGAAGGGCAACGGTACGCTGAATATCCGTGCAGGCACCAATGAGAAACTGTCGATGCGTGGGCGTTTTGACATTGAGGAAGGTGATTACCTGTTCACGTTCCAGTCGTTCTTCAAGAAACCATTCAGTATTGTCAAGGGCAGTGAAAATTATATTACCTGGACAGGTGACCCGATGGCGGCGAAGATCAAGTTTGAAGCGCAGTTCAGGGCGGTCAATGTCAGTTACGCCCCGCTTGCCAATGTGGTTACCGATAATAACAATGTGTCGCGTGTAAGGGAGGATGTGTTTGTGGTTGCCGATCTTACCGGTGACCTGTTCAAGCCTGCCTTTAAGTTCCGACTCGAGTTTCCGCCAAACAGTGTTACAAGGAATGATTTTTCCATTGCATCGAATATTGAACTGATGGAAAAAAATGAAAATGAAATCAACCGGCAGGTAACGTACCTGATCGTGTTTAATAGTTTTGCCCCGCCCGACGCGGGACCCACCACCACCGGTTTCGGATCAGCCATCAATGAGGTCACCTATAATACCATTTCCAGTATATCCGGTTTGTTCTTTAACGAGATCAACCGCAAGCTGAATAGTGAGTTGTCGAAGATCCTGAAGAACGATAACATCAGTATCAATTTCAGCGGGTCAGTATACAACAGGAACCTGCTGAACCAGAGCAGCAATTTCAACATCAATACCAGCAACGTAAATGTAAACGTACCGATCTCGCTGTTCAAGGACCGGTTCATTGTCACGCTGGGAAGCACGCTGGACGTGCCTTTGCAGACAACCATCCAGCAGAACGTGCAGTTCCTTCCTGATGTGACTGCAGAGTGGCTGATTAACCAGAGCGGAACCATCCGGGCCAGTTTCTTTTATCGCCAGAACCTTGATTACCTGACTACCAGCAGCACAGGTGCTGCCCGTACCAAACGGTCGGGTGCCAGCATCGCTTACCGCAAAGAGTTTGACAGCATCGGGGAATTCTTTGGTAACCGCAAACGCGCAAAAACCATTGCACCAAAATCACCTCCGATCGATTCGTTGCCACCTGCGCCCGATTCATTGAAAATTGCTCCGGCAAACTGACGGCCATCAGGCGTTGGATAAAACGAACCTGTTTTCGGAACCTGCATTTGTACGCCATCTCTTTGGATAAAAAGTGTAC
>SDZZ01000803.1 GCA_004173255.1 Chitinophagaceae bacterium
GCCGATGTACCCGAACCGGTTTTATCGAAGCAATAACAAAGCATTGCTTGCCGTTGTTTTCAGTAAGTAAGCGCCGCCGTTCCTTCCGCTATTACATAGTCTAACCGAACGTAATTCCGTCCCGAAACGATTGGGTAATATGCATCCGGTTTGCTATATTTGGCAGTCCAGATTCCATCATGAAATACCATTACCAGTTTGTTTCCAAAACATCCGCAAGGATTGAGCTGATTGCCGAGTACGAAAGCGAGCACCTGCTGCTTGCCCAAGCCAGGCAGAGCGGGAAAGCTTCCGCTGCCCTGCTTTCGCTCTTTAGCAATGGGATAGCCAACTACCTGCCCGGAGCGGTGGAAAGCGAAACGGTTTTCATGAACTTTCCGACAGTGGCCCTTTGCCGGTTCGTCCAGCATCCAGGCCCAACGCAGCGCCCAAAGGACAGGAACCAAATGGACCAGTTTACCATCGAGCTATAGCCTAGACTGCCGCCTTACCCTGCAGGCCAATCGGCAGCTGCTCATAGCGAAACCGTACTGCCCTGCCCCTGGGATCCCTCAACGGATAATTCCCCGACCGGATTGAGCATCCCGCATTCGCTTTTGAGCAACTCGGACACTTCGTGCTTGATGCGCTTGTAGTTTTCCTCCACGTCCGTAGCGGAGACCTTCCTGACGATCGGAATTTCCCTGAACCTCTTTTCCTCCCTGGCCAGCCGCGAATGGTCGTTCTGGATTTCGCAATGGAACATCTTCAGTTTTATTTTCTGATCGGGATTGTCCGCTACCACCCCTACAAATTCTCCCGAGGAAAGCGTTGCAATCCTGCTGGCGGGAATCGCATGGTCCAGCTGGCTGGCCCTGGTAAGGGAGGTATCCGAGGAACTGATGCTCATAGAGTCCTTCTGCTGGGAGATCTTTCCAAAATTCTCGCTTAAGGTCTTTGCCGTCGATCCGGTAACCTGTCCGGAAATTACGTTGCCGACAATTCCGGTTATTACCTCTGCCTGCTCTGAGCCATAGTCCTTTTTCAGCTGCGAAAAATCCTGCACCGCAAGGCAGGTTGCCACCCTGTTGCTCCTGGCCGTTGCGATCAAGCTGTCCATGTTATTGAAATAGATGGTAGGAAACTCGTCGAAGACCAGCGAAGACTTCAGTTGTCCCTTTCTGTTGACCAGCTTGATCATCCTTGAAATATACAGGGACAGTACCGCCCCATAGACCTGCAGTTTCTGTGGATTGTTGCCCACGCATACAATCTTGGGCTCCAAGGGATTGT
>SDZZ01000277.1 GCA_004173255.1 Chitinophagaceae bacterium
GTCTCAGCGTTCCTTGAAGAAACACAGGTAGATGAATTGATCAGCGTATCGACCATCTATGACATCAATGACCGGTTAAAGTCGGCGAAGTTATTTGCAGAACTGATGGGCGAAATTAACAGTGAAGTAACCCGCACCAGGACCGCCGGCAACTTGGTGAGTTGACTTTGCTATGCGGTTGTCCCGGGAAGTCTCCGGCTATGACAGCACGCATCAGTCATTATTTGCGGCTTTAATATCCAGCGTGATCTCCACATCCGGTAACAAGTATAATGTGCCGGCCGGATCGTTATAACTATCCATTCCCCACTGAAGCCGGTTGAGTTTGAAGGTTGCAGCCGTAAGGATACTATCCTGCCGCGCGGTGATCCGGGCGGGGAAATTCAGTGGATGGGTTTCACCCAGCATGGTAAAATTGCCGTGCACCAGGTAGTTTGCACCTTCAATGGCAGACGCATCGCCGCCTGTGTATGGCGCCACTGAACTGATCTGGTACTTCGCATCCGGATGGAGGGCAACATCAAAAAATTCCGAACCCTGCAGATGGGTAAGCAGTTGCTGTCTGGGTCCATCGGGAAGATCGAAGTTCCTGATACTGGCAATGGGTATCACAAACTCCCCGCCGACAATCTTATCGTGTTTATTTACGGTGAATTCGCCTTCAATATCGAATGCGCCAAGATGGAAATGGGTCGGCGCACTTCCCTTCCACTTCACGGTTGATGCCTGCTCATCGATAGTAATTGAATCCAGTTTATTCTCTTTTTTGCAGCTTGAGAACATTGCCACTGCAACGGCAACCGCCATTAAAAGTTTTGTTGTCACGGTAAAGGCTAATTTGATTTGATAAAAAACATGGTTATCTGATCATCAAAACTAGCATCCGTGGAATATCTGCTATTCCCCATTTATCAGGAAATTGAAGCCGGGCGCAACTGAAACCACTAAAAAAATATTCCCGGCACAGGGACTGTGGTTGCTTGAAGTTGGACCGGACTTACAAAAATCATAAGTGCCATCATGCTGTTCGCGTTGCAGATTCAACCGTTTGCCGCATCGACGACGGCGGGACCCCGAACCTGCTTTTAAATGCGCGGCTGAAATGGGACATGGTTTCAAATCCGCTTTCTGCTGCGACTTCCGTAATCGTTTTCCCAATGGTTGCAAGTAATGAATGCGCATACTGCAGCCGCTGTTCCAGCAGCCATTTACCCGGAGTGGTCAGGAAGATTTCCTGGAAGTCGCGTTTGAACGCGGAAAGACTTCTGTTACTCAGCTTCGCAAATTCTTCGAGCCCGAGATTGAAGCGGAAATTATCCAGCATGATCCGTTGCATGGCAACAGGCCGGGGTTCATGTATTAGTGAGCAGAAATAAGATAACACGGCTTTGTTGCGTGGATTGTCTGCAATGGTCAGGATCAGTTCACGGAATTTCAACTCTATTAATGATGCATCGGGTTCCCTGTTCTGGTTAAAATAGGCTGACATCGAAAGGAAGTACGCTTTCAATGTGTCATTTGTTTCCAGCTTGATCACCTGTTTGTGCAACGTGGGTGCCTGTTTGGGTACCGGTAGTTTGCGGGATAAAGTCTGGCAAATAAATTCATCGGGAATAAAGAACAGCACGAGGCAGAATCCGATATCAAAAAACTGTTCCAGCACAAAAGCACCTTTTCGGATAAACATGCAGCTGCCAGCCGAAATTTCATAATCACCATCCGCCGTATGCCACACCTTCTTCCCCTCCACCACGTAAAACAGGTAATTGAATTCCGACCACAGGGGCGAATACTTGTTCTTCATCAGCCTGGCTTCCGCAGGGCAGTTGAAGGCCGTGATCAGGCTGTCATTGCACCTGAACTGCCGCGAGTAACTGGGGTACTGCAGCACCCTTTCGGGGAAGTTGATCATATGCTGGGTTTAATTTTGGACTTTTTGGTCAACAATCCGGACTTTTAAGGTAAGCAAACTAACCGGATCAGTTATAGATTTGGAAAAACAAAAACGAATGAATCCTAACAAATTACTCTGGGAAAAGGGCGATTTCACCATAATCGCAAAGACCATGCGGCAGAGCGGTACAGAACTCGTTTCAACGTTTGGAATACAGCCAGGCATGAAAGTGCTGGACCTCGGCTGCGGGGACGGGACTACCGCTATACCGGCGGCATTGCTTGGCGCACATGTACAGGGTGTTGATATCGCCACAAACCTGGTAGCCGCAGGAAATGCGCGTATAAAAGCCGAACAGGTTCCCTATTGTTCAATCACTGAAGGCGATGCAACTGACCTTCGGGATCTTGGCAGCGAGAGTTTTGACCTTGCCGTCAGCATATTCGGGGCCATGTTTGCCCCCCGTCCATTTGATGTCGCCAAAGAACTGGTCAGGGTAGTTAAACCAGGGGGACGCATCATCATGGGCAACTGGATTCCGGGTGACCCCACCCTGGTAGCGCAGATCCTTCGTATCAGTTCGGCTTATACCCCGCCGCCGCCGGCGGACTTCGTAAGCCCCATGCTATGGGGTGTGGAAGAAAAAGTTACTGAACGGTTCACCGCAGCCGGGATTGACGCAAAAAATATTCGTTTTACCAAAACCCCCTTTACATTCCGTGCAGCGTGCAGCCCCGCAGAGTTTGTCCACCAGTTCAGGTCGTTTTACGGTCCGACCATGAATGCATTTGAAGCCGCTGAAAAAAACGGTAAGGCGGATGAACTGCAGCATGAACTGGAGGCATTATTTGAAAGCCAGAATAAATCCGGGGACAACAGCCAGACGGTAGTAACAGCAACTTTTTTATTGGTCGAGGCAACGAAATAATTTTGTCGTCAGCCGATTGTATCCGGATCAAAACTTAACATCGTTCCCGTTGTTGTGTATGCAAAGGGGTTGAACTACTCGGGAAAGAGTAAAATAATCTGGTACTTTTTCGCGATGGGTAAATGGCCGCTACTTATATTAGAGGTTGTGTAATCGGCTATGGCAGCCATTCTCCTGACTAATCAACCTCACAACATGAAAGATAAAAATGCGAATGTTCCCGCTGGCGAAACAAACGACACAATTGTATATTATCATGGAACGCGTGCCGATCTGGAAATTGGTGACCTGATCTCGCCGGGTTTTACTTCCAATTATGGACAGGGGAAAAAAGCATCCTTTATTTACCTGACCGCAACAATCGAGGCGGCCACCTGGGGTGCGGAACTGGCAGCCGGTAACAACCGGGAGCGGATTTATATCGTTGAACCAACGGGTGCCATTGAAGACGATCCGAACCTGACAGACAAAAAGTATCCGGGCAATCCAACAAAGTCGTATCGCTCACGCGAGCCACTCCGGGTGACCGGGGAAGTTATTGAATGGAAAAGGCATTCGCCCGAACAACTACAAACCATGAAAGATAACCTGGCAAAGTTGAAGGAACTTGGTATTGAAGCGATCGATGAGTGACAATGCTGTTAAAGCGGTTCTGACAAAAAACCTTGCGCGATTTTAACGCACATCGATCTCTTCCTCCCGCTTGTCGAGCCGGATCCGGAACTGACCATTTGTGACCATGGCAGTTCGGCCACTGCCGGTCCGCACCCTTCCGCTGAACCGGCCTTCGAACACATCGTTCTCAAAGCGGTCAACAATCAGTTTCGGACCCTGCGCGAAAAATTGTCCATAATAATGCCAGTCGCTCCAGCTACAGAACATACAGGAATTGTTGGTCAATTGATTCTGATTCTCCAGCTGGATTTCACCAATTTCACAATACTCCGGATTTGAACGGGGCAATTCGTATGGGTAGGTCTTTGTAAGTGCGTGAGTATTTTCAAGGAATATTCCAATCATCCACTGCCTGTCCTTTGTATAACGGATCATGTATACATTGTCGAAATACTGCCTGCCGTCCTGCCGGATAATGGTACCATAACGCAGGTGATTGGGAAACCAGGAGTCAGCAAATCCGCCCTTACCGTCTGCACAGATTGGGACACCGTTAACTTCTGCCCGTATGTATTCCTGAAGGCCGGCGCTCTCATTCCCGGCAACGCTGTCGCAGGCGCACGGCTTGAATTCATCCACGTATTTTGGTTCGGGTGCCTGCACAATTGGTTCCACCGGATTTTTTTTACAGGCGGAAAAAAGGACAATCGTCAGGAGCACACAGATGAGGCGGGGCATGGCGGTTGATTTTGAAGTTGGACAACCGTCAGCCCGCAACCGCTGCATCATGCTGCCCGAACCTATTCAATTAATGGTTAAAACTTACCTGGTATATATTTGGCCATAGTTTTCCGGTAATATACACCTGGTCTTTACTCTCGTCATAGGCTATTCCGTTCAGCACATCGGCTGCCGGGTTCAGGCTTTTAGCCTCAAGCACGAGCGAGGTTAAGTCTATCCTTCCCACAACCGCCCCTGTAACCGGATCAACCTTGACGATGTAATCTTCTTCCCACACGTTTGCATAGATATACCCTTTGACATACTCCAGTTCGTTCAATTTGTCTAAAGGTGACCCCTTGTCCAGCACTTTTAGTTTTTTCTGCACTTTCAGGGTGGATGGATCCAGGAACGTGAGCTCATCTGTTCCGTCGCTCATGATCAATGAATGTTTATCCGTGGTCATTCCCCATCCTTCCGGACTCGAATAGTTGAAAGAATCGATTTTCGTAAACGACAACGCATCGTAGATAAAGCCGACCTGGTTTTTGTAAGTGAGCTGGTAAGCCTTGTTGTCCAAAAACACAATACCCTCGCCAAAATAAATGCGCTTGTCGAGCTCGGCCTTGATACTCATTTTTCCCGATCCCAGATCAACGGCCCCTATGAGTGAACGGGCAGCAGGTAAATTACCCGGCGACCCGGTACTTTCATAAAGCTGGTCGTTGTAAAATACCAGCCCTTCGGTGAAAAGCGAAGTATCATGCGGGAAGCGACCGGCAACAGCGTATTCAATCAGGTCCGTCGGAGGACGATCATTATTGGGCATTGACGCATCTTGCTGTTCTGTATTTATACAGGCAACGATAGTAACTGAATACAAACACAACAAACAGTATACAACATTCTTTATCGCTCCTTTAATCCGGGTTGTGATCATAGATCATTATTTTGTTAAACGCCTCATGCAGAGGATGAAATAATCCTCAACCATCTCTCCAGTCCAGCCACATCAAATTCAGCTTTTCTTTGTTCTTGCCGGAATCCGCCCGCGACCTGATTTCTGGAGTTTCCAGCGTTTCAAATTTGGCAACTTTCCTGCCGAATGCCTCTGCCCTCGGTTTCACCCGTTTCCTGATCTGTGCGTAAGCCGGAATATCATGCAGCCAGATTTGCTCTACCAGGTGTTCATCCACTCTGTCACGATAAGGAAAGTAGCGCATTTTAGGTAAATCATCAAGCATCCTGTTCAGTAATGCAGCGCTGCTGTCGTCCTGCTGGGCTACCACCGCGTTAATGAAATCTTCCGGCTGTGCCACCCTGTAACCGGTGAATTCGAAAAACCGATTCCGGTAATATTTCTTCAGGATTTGATTCCAGGCGGTATCGGGATAATTTTGCATCAACCGAAAAGACACGTGGCTTAATTCTGCGTAATGACTGCGCAGGGCATGCCTGATAATCTCCCTGTCACCCTGTTTACGAAATTTAGCTAATCCATAAAGGGCACATTCCCTTTCATCAAAACCCCTTTCCTGACCATCATCATTGATTCGTCTGGGTCTTGCCGCCATTTGCCTTATGTACGGATATAATTGGGGATCTGGCTCCAGCAACTGCGATATATTATACGCTGCTGAAAGGTAATTGTGTTTGCTCAATACCTCCTTTATCGTATTGTATCTGGACTCAGTGGACTGCCATCTGGCATTATCGATGAGTTCGTCGGATACATACATGTCATAAATCCCAAATTCCCCATGCTCGATATATACCCATGCAGTATCATCGAGGTGTGCCATCAGCACTTCGAATTGATCAAAGCTCTTTCTTTCAAACATTTCCCTGAAAGCAACCACCCTTAATTGAGGATGCTCTGACTTGCTTAGCTGAACCAACTCATTTCAATCCAAGGGAGGATATATCATGAGGAAAATACTACTCGCTACCACAGCAATGGCATTCGCCGTTTCCGGTGCGGCG
>SDZZ01000804.1 GCA_004173255.1 Chitinophagaceae bacterium
GTGGAGGTGGATTGCAGTGCATTCACCAGCCGGATAGTCTGCAGCACAGTACCCGCAAACGTAACCGTGCCGCTGCTTTGCACCGACCCTGCATTTGTGAAGTCACCGATTGCTGTTGCCGTACCGGTCCCGGACTGGTAACTGCCTCCGGCGGTTACCTGGAAATGACCGTTAAACGTCATATCGCTCGATGCTACGGAGTAACTGCCATTAACAGTAAAATCGTTAAACGTTGTATTGCCGGAGAGCGTTTTGGAAGACCCGTTGAGGATCAGGTCACCTGTGCCTGGAATAAAAGTACCCCCGTTGTTGGTCCAGTTACCAAACAGCGTTACCGGGAAGTTAGCAGCGTTCAGGCTCACCCCACTGTTTATAACGAGGTTACCGTTGATTGTGCCTGCACCCAGCAGTGTCTTCGCATTGGTACCGCCATTGGAGAAGCTGATGTTGCCGTAAACCAGGTCGGCAACGTTCTGCGCTACAGTGCCGTTGTAGTGAACCAGGCTGTTGGACGCGATCTGGTAATCGCTGAAACCCGTTGGGAAATTGGAAGTACCACCCAGCAGCAGGGTCGAACCGTCTGCCATGCTGAATACATCACCAGCCGATGCCTGGTTCAGGGTGAATGTGGAAAGGTTGAGACTGCCCGCAAGAAGCGATAAATCACCGTTCACCGTATTGTTCCCGCTAAGGCTTGCCAGTCCGCCAGTTTTGTTGATGACCAGCTTATTAAACGCGCCGGCTGAAATGGCCTGGTTTCCTGTACCATTGATGATGACCGTGCCCGAACCCGGATTGAATGTCCCGGTTGCATTTTTACTCCAGCCCGCTCCGACAGAAATAGTGGAGCTGTTTGCGTTCAGGGTGGAGGCAGCCATGACACTCACCGTGCCTGCTACGGAAAGATTTCCGCTCACGTCCAGTACCCCGCTGGTAACAGTCAATGAACCGGTGATAGCTGCATTGCCATTGAATGTCCCGATTGTACCGGTCGCTTTAGCAATATTGAGATTATAGTAGGGTATGGCCGCTATGACCTGGGCCGCACCCCCATTGTACTTAACGGTACTGGTGGACGCAGTAAAGTTGCCGCCTGAATAGTTATAATCCTTTCCGAGATTCAGCGCACCGGCACCAGTGAAAACAATTCCCGAGGTGGCGGTTTGCGTCAACGATCCCGTAATGTTGAGAATGCCGGAAGATATATTAAGACTGATATCGTGGCCAGGAATGTTATCACCCAGGGCCAGGTCGCCATTCAGCGTTATGG
>SDZZ01000278.1 GCA_004173255.1 Chitinophagaceae bacterium
TCATAAGCCCTGCGCTTTTCTTCTTTATTAACTTTCGGCTCATCATTAACTTCGATGCCGTCTTTAGGTTCGTTAGCTTTAGCCAAGGCCTTTGCCTTGCTTTCCTGTAACTTTTTATCCTGTTCCATCTTGGATTGCTTTTTGGCTTCTTCCAGTCCTTTCATGTAGGATTCCATATTGTGGAATAATCCCGCAGCTTCCTGCACCGGATGTAGTATACTGTCAAAAAAACCTTCGTCCAGTTCTTCTACCGTTCCCCTTAATAGCATTGGCGGAACAACCTTGCTTGCATTATCTGTATTCTGCGATGCGCTGAATAATGCCGAAACGGTCAGTACACCCGTGTCGTCTGTGTTGATAGTGAACTTCCAGTTTCCTGGTACCCGGCGTGGTATTGTTCAGCATCTTCAGGTAGATGGTGTCTGTTTTCCGGACAGCCTGCGGAAAGGTCATTGAATATTTTCCGTTGACCGGTTCAATGGTCACCCCATCTTTATTTACCACCTGGTAGTCGACACCCAGTATAGCAGGTGTGGTGATACCATCATTCACTATGGCATAGTAGGTGGTGGCGTCATACGGCCGGGTGAATGCCGAATAAAACTGCACCGGAAATTTGACCAATGTGGTCTGGGTACGCTGTACCACCACATTCGCATTGTTGTTTGGCAGGTAAGCCAGGTAATAGTGGTGGTCGTACTCATGCAGGCCATCGGGATACTCGTGCTCATCCTTTTCACAGGACGCAAAGAGGATCATGCCGGTTAAAAGAAAAGCGAAATATGTAAGGTGTTTCATTTTACTTGTTGTTTTAAAAAGATGAAGTGGCGGTTTGTTATTGGCAAAGACGAAACGCAAGCCGTAAAACTCCTTTTACTGCCAGTTCGGGTTCTGCACCACATTCCCATCACTAAGCGAAATTTCATTGAGCGGTACAGGGTACAGGTAATCGCGGTTTGCCCTGAACGTGCGGTTGGACGATGGTTCTGCAATGATGACACGGTCGGCGTTGAGCAGGAAATTACCCGGCACTGTGTTCGGCCAGTCGGCCTCTACGTATTTTGCCCCAAGCAGGTCTTTAGGAAGTGCGAGTTCCGCTTTTCTCCACCGGATCAGGTCATCATAGCGGAATCCTTCCAGTGCAAGTTCAACCGTGCGTTCCCTCCTGATCTCCTCGCGCATATCGAGTGAGTTGGTGGTTACAAAATCGTTGGTCAGCTTTATCGGAAAGGCGACCCTGGCCCGCAGGCGGTTGATAGAAAGGTCGAGATCAGCGTCGGAAATAGATTCATTCAGTTCGAATTTTGCTTCGGCAAATGTGAGCAGTACTTCGCCGTAGCGGATCAGGATGCGATCAACGGTGGCAGCACCGTTGATGGTCTGGTCAATGATGTTAAATCCTTTTTTTGCCGCAAAACCGGTGCGTGCACCAAGGGAAGTGGTGGGAACCCATGGACCTTTATACGCGTCTTCACCCGACCGGAATACGGTAGCTGCCATACGCGGATCGCGGTTATCGAGGATGGTATTATAGCTGGGCTCGTCTGCTTCCGGTACAAATAGCGGTGACTGCGTAGCAGTGGGGTTTCCTTCCGTCGTGAACGCAGGAAGTCCATCGCTGTAGAGGAACTGGCGCAGCAGGTTACGTGTAGGCGCCATCCGACCGTTTTCGAGATCGCGCGAATTATTGTGGCCTACTATCACGTTCGTATTATCAACACCAAATATTTTTACCAGGATGTTTTCTGTATTGGCTGCGCCTTCACCTGCCTGCACAAATAATCCGTTGAAGCTGGGGAACAGTACGTGCCCGGCGGCCATCACATTTTCAGCAGCGGTGACAGCAGCCTGCAGGTGGGCCTGCCAGCCTGCTTCGTTGCTGAACTTCAGCCGGGTACCCTCGTACAATCCCATCCTGGCTTTAAGCGCCCAGGCAGTGCTCTTGGTTACGCGACCATACTGGGTGGCGGGCAGGGCGGCACGGGTCGGCAGCCATTGTGCAGCAAAGTCGAGGTCTGCATAGATCTGTTCCATCACCTGTGCACGTGGCGTGCGTGCCATTTTCAATTCGGGTGAATTGAAGTCGAGGGTGATCAGCAGCAGTGGCACATCGCCATATCTTTTTACCAGCTGTGAGTAAGCGTAGGCGCGAAAGAAACAGGCTTCCCCTTTATACCGGTTCAGTATTGCTTCGGTGACCTGTGCCTTATCCGACTTGATAAGGATATTATTTGCGGTAAAAATTTCATCGTACCGGTCATTCCATTCACCACTCGTATTGGGAAGGGCAACGCTTCCGTTGCTGACCTGGTTGGGGCCCGACTGGTTTACTGCATCATCCGCGCGGTTATCGATCCAGCCTGCATCCAGTTGCTGGTACATCCTGTTGGCTGCGTTGATGAGATCACTCTCGGTATTCCAGAACTGTACATCGGTATATTCCGATTCGGGGAAACGGTCAATCTTGCAGCTGGCCAAAACCACCACACCGGCAAGGAACATTATTGGTAAGAATTTTATTTTTTTCATCGTCGTGGTTAGTTAGAGTGAAACATTAAGTCCGAAAGAAACAGTGCGGTAAAACGGATAGTCGGTTGCGCTGGCATCGTTACCAACTTCCGGGTCGAAGACCTTGAGTACCCTGGTAGATTCCCAGAGGTCCTGCCCGCTTACATACACCTTGATCTCCCGTGCAATCCTTTTATTTACCGGCACAGTGTAGCCGATAGAAATATTCTTGAGACGGACGTATGTACCGTTCTGTGTCCATTTATCCGACGGCCGGAAATTATGCGCACTGGTCTGGTACATCCTCGGGAACAACGCGTCGGGATTTTCCGGTGTCCACCGGTCCATGTGAATGGTCCATGGCATATCCGCTGTACCCAGCATAGGCGATAATGTTCCTTCATTGATCAGGAACGCGCGTTTGATAGCACCCTGGAAGAAGACGGAAAAATCAAAGCCTTTCCAGTTAAGTCCCAGGTCAAATCCATACTGGTAGCGGGCGTTGGTGGTGCCGAGGTAAACAAGGTCACCGGTGTTTTCCGGTGTACCATCCCCGGCAGAAATTACACCATCACCGTTCAGGTCGAGGTATTTCACATCACCGGCACCGGGATTATTGAAAAAGGGATAGCTCACCTTGCTTTTATAATCGTCGGCTTCTGCCTTTGTCTGGAAGTATCCTGCGGTTTTAAAACCCCACACGGTGTTCATGGCGTATCCTTCGAGGAACGGCACTACACCACCGGTACCGATTGAATTGGTACCACCGTATTTAACCAGTTTATTCTGGTTATCGGAAATATTAAATCCGACCCGGTAGTTCAAATCACCGATGCGATCGCGCCATTTTACATCCAGTTCCGCACCCCAGCTTTTAAGTTCACCGATGTTGACGTTTGGTACGCTGATACCGATAATGTTGGGCACCGCTAGTGTAGCAAGCATGTCGATGTTCCGTTTCACGTAGTAGTCGGCCGTAATGGTCAGCCGGTTCTTCAGCACAGCAAGGTCGAAACCGATATTGGATTGCTGCACAGTTTCCCATGTTTTATCGGGTGATGCAAGTTGTCCCTGGTAGAAGTACTGCGTGCGGACATTGTTAAACACCAGGTTGTTGGTGGTGTTGAGTCCGCTGGTGAGCAACGGGATGTAGTCATAGTACCCAAGCACGGATCCGTTACCCAGCTGGCCCCATGAACCGCGGATCTTGAGGGAGCTGATCCAGCTGATATCCTGCAGGAATGATTCCTGGTCAACCCGCCATGCTGCAGAAAAGGACGGGAACAGCTGCCAGCGGTTTTTTGGTGCAAGCCTTGAACTGCCATCATACCGGTAAGATGCTTCAAACAGGTAACGATCTTTGAAGCTGTAGTTCAGGCGGCCGAACAGCGAACCAAGTGCCCAGGTCTGAACCAGGTCGCGGTTGGTTTTTGTCAGTGCATCGCCGAAGTTGAGACTGAAATCATCGTTTGAGATCAGGTTCTGGGCAAATGCGCCAACTTCATCCTTGCGGTATTCTTCATAGGACGCACCCTGTAACAGGGTGAAATTATGTTCGCCCATTTTGAGGTTATAGGTCAGGAAGCCCTGGAGGTTATTCTGGAATGCTTTGTTTTGTGCAATGCTGATGGAGTTGGGCACGTTGGCATTGAAACGGACCGTGTTTACCGTACGGCCGTACCAGTACAGGCTGCGACGGTTATTCTCCATGGAATAATTATTCTGGTTGCGCCACCCGATCACATCGAGGGTGAGGCCTTTGACCACATTCTTTACCTGTAACCCCAGCCTGCCGGTAAATGTCTGGTAGTCGCGGGTTTCAAGGCCCGAGTTCTTTTCGATGTCCACCGCATTGATCTGGAGGTCGCCATTGTAGATCTGGCCCGTCTGGTCATCGGGCGGAGTGTAAAGCGACTGACGGGTGCGGCTGCGATACAGGCGATTGATGATCTGTTCGGTGCCGAAAGAATTTTCCCTCACAAAGGAACCGATGTAACCCGCCTGCACTTTCATGCTGACATATTTATTTATTTCGGCATTAAGGTTAAACTTCAGGTTATAACGCGAGTTGTCATCTGGTCCGTAGCGCATCACCCCATCGCGTTTATAGTAGCTGCCTGTTACGAGGTAATTGAGTTTCTGTTCACCACCACTTACCGACAGTGAATGGTTCTGCATGCCATTGTATTTATCCATGCCTTCCTTTACCCAGTTATTGTTGCCGTAGTATTCCCAACGGTCCTGGGTGGGGTTGGGTCGCCAGTCGAAGTTGGGATTCTGCAGCCATTCGATCTGTTCGGCATTGAACTCAGTCGAGCCGGTTGCATTAAAACGCGCTTCGTCGATGAGCGTTTGTTCATCCCATGAGTTGAGCCGTTCGGGCTGGCGGGCAGTAATGTTGACCCCGTAATAGGTGTTGTAGCTGATCCTTGTTTTCCCGGCAGCACCCTGTTTGGTAGTAACCAGGATCACACCTGATGCGGCCCTTGAGCCATAAATGGCGGAGGCCGAAGCATCCTTGAGTACGGAAATGCTTTCGACATCGTTTGGATCGAGCAGGTTGATATCCTGTTCAATTCCGTCGACCAGCACCAGTGCATTGGCCTGGTTGGCCGATGTGAAACCGCGGATGCGGATGCCATATCCTTCATCACCCGGTTGTCCGCTTCCGCGAAGTACCGTTACGCCGGGAAGCACGCCCTGTAAGGCTCCAGTAACATTGGGCACCGGTCGGTTGATGATGTCTTTACCACTTACCTGCGCAACGGCACCACTCAGGTTCACCTTTTTCTGTGTACCATAACCGATCACCACCACCCCTTCCAGCGATGCGGGGTTTTCGATGAGTGACACATCAATGATGGAACGGGCATCGACCGTTTCTTCCTTGGGGAACGAGCCGGTGTAGGAAAATACCAGTACCGAACCTGGTTCTGCACTGATTGAATAGTAACCTTTGTTATTGGTGGTAACCCCGTTGGTTGTACCCTTCACCGATACATTCACCAGTTCCAGTGCGGTGCCTTTTGCATCGGTAACCGTGCCCTCCACTTTTTTCGATTGCGCAGCGGCAAAAAAAGCCCAGCATTGGAATAGCAGGAAAAATAAAAATGGTCGCGTCCAAATCCGGGAAAGCAATGACCGGACATTCGAGCGGGAGTGATCTCTCATACAGCAATCGTTTTTTTTCAGTTAGTAATTCGCAAAGCCAGTTCAGCACAACCTTTCAGTCCGCTGCTGGTTTGTTTAACCGGCAAGTAACCGGTAAGCAAACCGGCTTCATGCTGTTAAATTGTTTATTTTTTATGATTGAAAGCACAATTGCAACGCCTTTATTTACGAAAACGATTTCGGAAATACTGCGCATGCACAGACCTGTAACAGTGTGTTGCATCTGTACTACTTCATTGCTGTAACCCTTTACTGCAAAGGGTTACAGCCTGTAAAACGAATGGATCAGAGAGAGTGTGCAATGCCCATTTCAAGGCCGCGGAGTTCTGCAAGCCCGCGAAGCCGGCCGATAGCCGAATAACCCGGGTTGGTTTTTTTTGTAAGATCATCCAGCATCTGGTGTCCATGATCGGGTCGCATGGGAATGGAACGGGAACCATCACGCATCAGTACCACC
>SDZZ01000805.1 GCA_004173255.1 Chitinophagaceae bacterium
GATCCAGAGGTTGCCGTGACTGTCAGGTTCGATCCGGTATAAGATATCGGAGACCAGTCCATCGGCGGTATTGAATTGCCGGAATTCCTTCCTGTTCCGGTCCCATCGGAAAAGTCCATTTCCATTTGTTGCAAACCAGATCACGCCTTTCTCATCTTCATATGCATCCAGCAGGAGATCAAGGGGTAACTTGTGTGATGCATCCCTCCCTGATTCACCAAAGTAATCAAGGATCCTTTTGGCTTGCTGGTCCAGCAGGTACAGCCCGTTTTGCGCAACGGCCCAGATCGTGTTGTCCTTTCTTTTAATAAACCGGTAGACAAACTGTGGTGGAGGTATATCGGGTGATGCGGAATTTACCTCGCCGAACTGCCTGTTAGCAATATCGTACCGGAGGATGGCACTGGTGGCACCCACCAGCAGTTCGCCCGGCGACAGGGAGTCCAGCGACCAGATTTCCCGGAGATTTATGTCGACCAGTTTTACCAGCCGTCCATCAGGTGCATCCGTTAACTTATAGAGATCCTTTTCACCGATGTAGAGTTCTCCCTGGTGGCGGCACAACCCGTATAATACATTGTTCAGCCCGGTCTCTTTTAAATGATACCGGCCATCCTTTCTGACCCACAAACGATTCCATGCCGCAGCGTATATATTGTTTGCGCCATCTGCATAAATACCCCTGACCTGGTTATCCGTACTATCGTGCAACTGCCTTTTGCTGAAAAACGGGGTAAAGTGGTTTTTTGTCAGTTTGATTTTATAAAGCCCATTTGCGGTGCAGACCCAGATATTATCCTGCCTGTCGATGTAAAAACTGTAGAACGCATATCCGCCGCCTATCGTAAACTGTTCGGGTGACAATAGTTTGACCAGGGAATGATAATCGTAAAGGAACAAACCATCCTTTTCCCTGTAAACAAGCGTAACCGGATAGTCACCCAGGAGAAAATACACCAGGGCTTTGTTGGAGCCTGCCGGAATTCGCTCCCCTTTAGCAGCATAGGGAACCAGGGCGTCGCTTACGTCCTGCAGGCTATTTTCCAGTTTCTTCCTGGAACTGACGAGCAGGCCGTTTACAAATGGCAAGACTATGACTTCTTTTGGACTGACAAAATACCGGGGCCGGTTTTCCCCCAGGGAGAGCAGGGCGCAATCCTGGTAAAACTGGCAACCGGGGCCTGTGGCGCCATAGAACATAATATTTGCCGGAGTGATTTTGTCGCCTTTTGGTTCGATCTCGTCCCAGACCTTCATCTCGCACATC
>SDZZ01000013.1 GCA_004173255.1 Chitinophagaceae bacterium
TCCGGCCTTTGCCAGTGGCAACAATCCCAACTGGATCGAGGTGGCGAAGCATCCCGGGTTGGCAATATTCTGTGCCGTGCGGATGTTTTCCCGGTTCAGTTCGGGAAGTCCATAGATAAATTTGCGGTCACCTGAAACGGAGCCGGCCGCTAAACGGAAATCATTTGCCAGGTCGATGACTTTAACGGTCGCGGGGAACGAATTTTCTGCCAGGAATTTCCTGGATTCACCGTGGCCGAGACAAAGGAACAGGATGTCGATTTCAGTGTTCAGCTCGCCGGTGAATGTAAGTTCGGTCTCGCCGAGCAGGTCCTGGTGTACGGTGTATACGGGTTGTCCTGCATTACTGCGGCTATGTATAAATGCAATACTTGCGGAGGGGTGGTTGATAAGCAAACGGATCAGCTCGCCCCCGGTGTAACCTGCACCGCCAATGATCCCGACATTTAATTTACCCGCCATATTATTTTTCGTTGTCGGTTTTCACCAGGTGATACATCATGGTCTGGTTGCCGAAGATGCGGCTGAACCCTTTCACGTCATCACCGGTAAACCCGGTATTCATTTCACCATATTTTCCAAACTTGCTGTTCATCAGGTCGTACCTGCTTTCGATACCGATAACCTGGAAACGATAAGGCTGTAGCTGGATAAATACATCACCCGTAACGTTTCGCTGGCTTGTTTCAAGGTAGGCTTCGATATCGCGCATTACCGGATCCAGGATCTGGCCTTCATGCAACCAGTTGCCATAGAAAGAGGCGAGCTGGTCTTTCCAGTTCAGCTGCCATTTGGTAAGCACATGTTTTTCCAGTGCGTGGTGCGCTTTCAGGATCACCATTGGTGCAGCTGCTTCGAAACCTACACGACCTTTGATCCCGATGATCGTGTCACCCACGTGGATGTCCCGGCCGATGCCGTATGGACCGGCAAGTTTCTGCAGGAACTGGATCGCTTCGGAAGGGTGACGGAACGACTGGTCATTGACCGTTGTCAGTTGCCCTTTTTCAAAATGGAGTTTTACTTCTTCTGATCCGGTTTTGGTAACCTGTGTAGGCCATGCCTCTTCCGGCAGTATGCCTTTGGAAGAAAGCGTTTCCCTTCCGCCAACGCTGGTGCCCCAGAGTCCCTTATTGATCGAGTAAGCTGCTTTTGCAAAGTTCATGTCCACCCCTTTTTCCTGCAGGTAAGCGATCTCCGCTTCGCGGCTCAGTTTGAGGTCACGGATGGGAGTAATGATTTCAACCCCGGGAATCATGATATGGAAGATCATGTCGAACCGGACCTGGTCGTTACCGGCACCGGTGCTGCCATGCGCCACGGCATCGGCATTGATCTCTTCCGCATAGGAAGCAATGTGTAACGCCTGGCTGAGGCGTTCGGCCGATACGCTTAAGGGGTAGGTATTATTCTTTAAAACATTTCCGTAGATGAGGTATTTCAGGATGCTGTCATAATAGCTGTGCACGGCGCTCACGGTCTTGTGCGATTTAACCCCGAGTTTGTATGCGTGGGCTTCCACCGCGCGCAGTTCTTCTTCCGTAAAGCCACCTGTATCCACGATGATGCTGTGCACTTCGTAGCCCAGGTCGCCCGCGAGGTATTTTACACAAAAGGAAGTATCTAATCCCCCACTGAATCCTAAAACAACTTTTTTTGACATCTGCTAACCTTGGTTTAAAAATGGAAAAAGTAATGCAGCAATGACTTTGGCCGGCTGCTGCCGCCTTTCTTTTCTTTGTCTTTTTTTTCCTTATCCTTTTTCATGAATGGTGCCAGTAATTTCCATTGTTTAAAACGGAGCAGCCGTTCGAACAGCTTGGCGTTTTCCTGGAAATATTCCTTGGTTTCCTCTGGCGCATAATGGTCTTTCGGATCAAAGAGCATGGCGGTACACATACAGTTCTTGCGTTCCTTACTCATGAGGATCTCGTAGTTGACACAACTTTTGCAACCTGCCCAGAATGCTTCATCCTGGGTGAGCTCGGAGTAGGTGACTGGTTCGTAACCCAGATCGCTGTTGATCTTCATTACGGCAAGACCCGTGGTGAGACCGAATATTTTTGAATCAGGATATTTTTCCCTCGAAAGAGCAAAAATTCGTTCCTTGATCGACTTGGCTACACCGCTTTTGCGGAATGCAGGTGCAACAATGAGGCCGCTGTTGGCTACATACTCGCCGTGGCTCCACGTTTCAATGTAACAGAAACCTACCCAGTCGCCCATCTTGGTCAGGGCAATCACTGCCTTGCCTTCATCAATTTTCTGCTCGATGTATTCAGGCGATCGTTTTGCGATGCCGGTACCCCTGGCTTTTGCCGAGGCCTCCATTTCATCCGTGATGATCGTCGAGTATTTTTTATCATCAAGAGTCGCAACTCTTACGATGATCTGTTGATTGTCCACTATTGAAAAGAATTAGAATAAAAGGGCCACCATTCCTAAAAAACAAATTCCGGGGAGAAATTCACTGACAGGGACCAGGGTGAGGGGTTCGTCCTGTCAGAATTCAGGACGGCGTCGCGGCATACAAAAAGTAAACAGGTCATAACCTACGGCATAAACGCCGCTGGTGATGGGTGCGTGGAATGCAAACTGTTTAGTATGTGTCAATATATTGTTCACGTTTACAGAACTATCGTAAATTGAGGTGTAAAGGTATACGAATAATTCAATTGCCTGTATAAAATTTTTGTTATAAAAACTTCATTATGGAAGGCATAAAACCAGCAAAACGATCGGACTTTTCCGGTGTCCGTAAATTTGTACTAACGGTTGTTATTATCGGTATACTCGCACTTGCCGGCTTTGTTTATTGGAAATACTACTATCCATATACAAGTGACGGGGTGAAGTCGGGGTATCTCAACTTTGCGGTGAAGAAAGGCCAGCTCTTCAAGACGTATGAAGGCAAGCTGATCCAGGAAGGGATCCGGAGTAAAACGGCTGGTGCAATCCAGTCAAACGAATTTGAATTTTCGATCAGGGATAAAGCCGTGTTTGAAATACTGAAACTGAACAGCGGGAAAGTGTTTGACCTGCATTACAAGGAGTACAATGGAGTGCTGCCATGGCGGGGCAACAGCCGGTATATTGTCGATAGTATTATCAGTATGAGGGATCCGGGTTGATCCCTACGGGATGACAACGCTTCGCTTTGATTCTTACGGGATGACAAGGGGTCCCTACGGGATGACAACGCTTCGCTTTGATGTCCCTACGGGATGACAAGGGGTCCCTACGGGATGACAAGGAGGTCCCTACGGGATGACAACGCTTCGCTTTGATTCTTACGGGATGACAAGGAGGTCCCTACGGGATGACAAGGGGTCCCTACGGGATGACAACGCTTCGCTAACGATGGCGTACTAGGGAACAAACATCAGGAAGATCGCGGGTCTTTTATGGATCTCAGTCTTTTCTTTTTTCCATTCAGCAATGGTCTTGGTCCGCACCCATTCCTTTTCGCCGGTCAGGTCCACCGCAATACACAGCAGTGTAGTATCGCCGGCCGTCTTCAGCAATGTTTCCAGCAACTGGTTGTTGCGGTAAGGGGTCTCAATAAAAATCTGCGTGCAATTATTCTTCCGTGAATCGGCTTCGAGGTCGCGGATCGTCTTTGTACGTTGCTGGTTATCGATCGGCAGGTAGCCGGTAAACCGGAACTGCTGTCCGTTCATACCGCTGGCCATCAATGCCAGCAGGATCGAACTGGGGCCAACCAATGGTTTGACCACTGCATTCATTCGCTGTGCTGCGGCGATGAGCAATTGTCCGGGATCGGCCACACCGGGGCAGCCGGCTTCGCTGATGATACCAATATTAAAGCCGCCCGCTAATTTTTCCGTGAAAGCCTGCACAACCTCCGCTTCGGCTTTGTGGATGGTAAACCACTGGTAGTCGTCGATAATCATTTCCTTCCACCACGACTTCAGGAACCGCCTGGCCGTGCGTTCATTCTCGACAAAAAACACCTGGCATTGTTTTACTGCATCGAGCACGTATGCCGGGATGCTGGCCAGACCATTCTCGTCCAGCACAGTGGGTATAAGGAATACAGTGCCTGTAGCCATCTTACTTTTTTACTTTATGAACGGTCAGGGTACCCGCAATGATGGCATAAGCCGGTGCAATAAAAATAATTGCATGCATCAGGTAAAAGAGGATGCCATTGCCTGTGGCGAGGCCCTTGTGCTGGCCAATAAAACGGCTCGTTTCCGTCCGGCTGTATTCATTGCGCGCAAATCCATAGTCAAGCATCGAGAAACCATAGTAATAACATTCCACCAGCAAAACCACCAGCGGCACTACCCAACCAATTACAGGGATCAACGATAACAGCAGCAGCGCCACAAGGTAAACCGATTGCCATCCGCAGTTACGGAGCGCGGTCAGGATTCCACGGGCTGCTTCGGAGCGTACCTGCGCAAATGTGGGAGTTTCATTTTCCCTGCCTTCGATAATCGATTCTGTTTTGCGGCTGAGCAATGCAAACAAGGGTGATCCGATGATAAGGCAGATGTATTTGAAAAATGAAAAATAGAAAAGGAGAAGGGTAAGCCAGAACATCAGTCCGGAAAGGGTAAAGAGGAATCCAAGAAAACTACTCCTTAACTGCTGGATGCGGTCACTCAGCCCAAGGCTCTGCGTGATATACTCCAGCACACCCGTGGCCGATGAACCAAAAAAATACATGCCGGTGATAAAAAGGATAGCATAGATAAGTCCGGGTACCAGCACCCATTTCCACAGTTTGTGCTGGATGATAAAACGATGGGCTTCTCCCCAGGATTGGACGGTTATGACAATTTCTTTCAGCAACTGCTATTTTTGTGCGTAAATATAACGAGAGATACCGGACCAAAGGGGAGAAATTGGATGGACGATCAGCCCGGCGGACAGGAACCAGCAATCATGGGAGCATTAAAAAAAATACCACTTGACTTTTACCAGCGGGAAGATGTACTGGCAGTTGCGCATGACCTGCTGGGAAAAGTGCTGGTAACGGATCGCGAAGGCATCCGCACATCCGGAAGGATAGTTGAACTGGAAGCGTATGCAGGCACCACCGACCGGGCCTCACATTCCTTCGGGGGCCGGCGCACCGCCCGCAACGAAGTGATGTATTCCGAAGGAGGCGTGGCCTACGTGTATCTCTGCTATGGAATCCATCACCTGTTCAATGTGATCACCGGTAAAAAGGAGGTGCCGCAGGGCGTACTGATCAGGGCACTGGAACCGGTGGCAGGCGTTACAGATATGCTTTTACGTACCGGTAAAAAGAAAGCAGATCACACCCTTACCCGCGGCCCTGGAAATGTATCCCGCGCACTCGGGCTTCACACAATCGATACAAATACCCCGCTCAACAGCAAAACTATTTACCTGGCCGATGATGGCTTCAGGTTTGATGCAAAGCTGATCGCGCAATCGCCACGCATCGGGGTCGACTATGCAGGCGAGGATGCAAAGCTGCCTTACCGGTTTTACATAAAGGGCAACCCGTATGTGAGTGGGAAACCAAAATGAAGGCCGGATCACAACTGTTGACGGCCCGTCTCCGGTTACCGGTTCATGGTGTTGCCTTCAATATTATCCTCCACCAGATCTTCCGTTCGTCCAACCGTATTAAACGCCAGTTCCATTTTATCGCGATCAAACTCCTTTTCATTATTGGCCAGCCAGATGGTGGCAACGCCATTGCCGATAAAGTTGGTGATGGCCCGTGCTTCAGACATAAAGCGGTCCACGCCAACCAGCAATGCCAGTCCTTCAATGGGGATCACCTTGATGGTGGAAAGCGTGGAGGCAAGTACTACAAAACCACTGCCGGCCACGCCGGCCGCGCCCTTGGACGTCAGCATCAGTATGCCGATGATACTGGCTACCTGTGAAAGGCTTAGTTCCACATTAAATACCTGCGATAAAAAAATAATACACATGGAAAGATAGATAGTGGTTCCGTCGAGGTTGAAGGAGTACCCTGTTGGCACTACCAGCCCGACCACCGGCTTTGAACAACCCATCCGTTCCAGTTTTTCCATCAGCGTCGGAAGCGCTGCCTCCGATGATGAAGTGCCCAGTACCACCAGCAGTTCTTCCCGTATGTATTTCAGGAACCGGAAAATACTCACCTTGTACATCCGCAGGATATAATAAAGCACTACAAAAATGAATACTGCCATGGTTGCATAGACCGTTCCCATCAGTTTGAACAGGGGGAGTAAGGTGCTGATGCCGTATGTACTGATAGTATAGGCCATTCCCCCGAATGCGCCAATGGGTGCGAGTAACATGACCAGGTGCAGTCCGCGGAAAATGACTTTCGACGCAATTTTCATGGGCGCCACCACCGCATCGCGGGCTTTGATAAAGCTGAGCACCACGCCGAAGACCAATGCAACCAGCAGCACCTGCAGGGTGGAGTTGTCGGACAGGAATTTCATCCAGCTGAATGATTCGGCGTTGGTATAGGAAGAAATATCACCCGATTTTACCAGCGATGTGTCGATGCCATGTCCGGGCCGTACCAGCAGGGCAATAGCTACCCCCACTATCAGCGCAAAAGTGGTGACCACCTCAAAGTACAGAAGTGCTTTGGCTCCCACGCGACCTACCTTTTTCAGGTCACCCATGCTGACAATTCCCAGTGAGATGGTGAGGAAGATGATGGGATTGATAAATAATTTCACAATGCTGATGAAGATGCCACTCAGCACTTCACTCAGCGTGGTCTTGATAATGATCTCCTGCCCGAGGAACCGGGTCTTCACACCTTTATCGATCACTTTCTGCAAAGCAATCTCCGGAAAAAAATGGCCAAGCAGGATGCCGAGCGTGATCGCTACCAGTACCCAGAATGTGAGGTTCGTGAATAATTTTTTCATGGTGCAGGTACCAAGTTAATGAACATGGATGGTTTACCCGCAAATGCAATGTTCGTGGGCAAAAAAAAGCCGCCAGAAGAAGGCGGCAATATTATGGATAGTTGAGGGAGCTGGCGGTAAATGCGATGTAGCTGGTGCGGATCTGTTGCTGCACCCTGTCAGAACTTAGGACAGTTGAGTCGTTTCATGGAAGGATCCGAATGTTTACGGATATAGATCACCGAGAGCTCAATACCACCCCTTGATGCGGACGCGGCTTTCAGCGACGATGTATTTACATCGTAGGTAGCACCGAGATGCCATTCACCAAATTCAAGGCCCATATAAGGAATCAGCGCATCGTTGAAGCGATACCAGGTTCCCAGGTATACATTGGTCGGATTCTCTTCATCATTGTTCACGTTGAGCGAGAATGCACCGCCAAGCATGGTGTTTTTTGCTTTAGCCTGCATGCTGTGATTGGCAGACAGGTGCAGTGCGTTATAAGTACCTACCGGCAGTTTTGCACCCGCCTGGATGGTGGTGCGCGCGCTCAGGATGAAATCGCCACCATCGAAATTTTCTTTCGGGCGGTTGATATGGTACATCGACGCCCCGAGGTAAAAATTGTTGTATCCGTTGGTGGTTCCATTATACATGAACCCGGCGTTGAGGTCAAAGTAGTTGATGCTGAACTGGCGGTTGGAATAAGGGTCGAGACTCACATTGGTAAAACCAAAAGGGGTCAGCTGGTCCTGGAATTTCAGGTTGGTAGTGTTCAGCCGTTTGCTGACAAAGGTTCCCTGGAAACCGGCACCGATCGAGTGATAGCCATTTTCGTCGAGCGATTTATGGTAGGCCGTCGATACGCCGAAATAAGTATTGGTGAGTGCACCATCGCCTGCCCGGTCATTGAAACCAAGGAAACCGATACCAAACTGGTCATTTGCCGGGATCCTGTTTTTCATGATGCCCATATCGAGTGATACGGTTGCGGTGGTATAGGCATTGCTGATGGTAGGCCATTGGTTGCGGTAGTTGCCCGCTACGCGGAACTCGCCGTCGAACTTGCCCGTTTGTGCCGGGTTCAGCGTAAGTGGTGACGCAAAAAACTGCGAGAAATTCGGATCCTGCGCAGAGGCAGTACCAGCGAGGGCCACACACAATGTAAGGGTGGAAAGGATTTTTTTCATCTAAGCATTTAGTTTTTTCACTGGTCTGGTATTAGGGGCCTTCAGGGTGCTTCGTTCTTTAACGTTAAGAAATCCTGAAAATTGCCCTGCTCCCGGCTTTGGGTTTAGTCGTGCCAGCCAAAATACAACAAAATGAAGACCTGCAAAAATCGGTATTTGCTGCGTGGAAATACGGTTACATCTGGACTTTTACCCCGAAGGCAAGATCGCCGGCATCGCCGAGTCCGGGAACAATGTATCCTTTAGCGGTGATTTCATCGTCGATATCGCCGCACCAGATGGTGACGGAGGGTTCGTTGCGTATAACATATTCAATTCCAACACTGCAGGCAATCGCAGCCACAATATGTATTTCTTTCGGATGTCCTTCTGCGCGCAGGAAGGCGATCGTTTTCACCAGTGAGGCACCAGTGGCCAGCATTGGATCGGAGATAATGATGGTGCGGTTTTCCAGTTCAGGGCAGGAGATATAATCGAGGCTGATCTCAAAAGTGCCGTCCTTATTGTGTTTGCGGTAGGCGGAGATGAAGGCATTGTCGGCTTTGTCAAAATAGTTGAGCAGTCCCTGGTGAAGCGGAAGCCCGGCCCTCAGGATAGTGGCAAGTACCGGCTGTTCCTGCAGCACTTTCGCGTTTGCGATGCCAAGGGAGGTCTGTACTTCTTTGTCGGTGGAGGGCAGTATTTTGCTGATCTCATAAGCGGCAACTTCGCCGATCCGTTCCAGGTTGCGGCGGAAACGCATCCGGTCGTTCTGCACATCCAGATCCCTCAGTTCACTGATCCAGTTGCTGACCAGGCTGTGTTGTTCGCTTAAGTTGATGATCATAATCGTAATATTTACAGCCGTAAAGTTTATCGTTCTAAACCTTCGTTACTTTTGGCAAATCTAAACTAAAATAAGTTTCATGCTTTACAGGGCGATAGGTTTAATGAGTGGCAGTTCGCTGGATGGGTTGGACCTTGTGTGTGCATCCTACCAGGAAAATGGGGGTAAATGGGGCTTCGAGATCCTTGCAGCAGGTTGTATCCCTTATGACGATGCATGGAAAAAGAGGCTGTCGGCCGCCACCACCCTGAATGCGCTGGATTACCAGTTGCTCCACGTGGATTATGGCCATTACCTGGGCGAACAGGTGAATGAATTTATTAAAGTGAACGGGCTTGATTTCAAGGTGGCATTGCTTTCTTCACACGGGCACACCAGCTTCCATATTCCCGCCAGGCGGATGACAGCGCAGCTGGGCGATGGTGCAGCCATTGCCGCTGTAACGCAGCTACCGGTAGTGACCGACCTGCGGGCAATGGACGTAGCTTTCGGCGGACAGGGCGCACCCATAGTACCAATCGGTGAACAGTTGCTCTTTCCCGATTACAATTATTTCCTGAACATCGGTGGTATCGCCAATCTGTCTGTTAAAAAAGATTCGTTCACAGCTTTTGATGTCTGCCCGGCCAACCGCATACTCAACCTGCTGGTTGCGGAAACCGGGAAGGAGTACGATGATGAGGGAATGATGGCAGCATCAGGAACGGTAAATGCCGCACTGCTCGAAGAGCTGAACGGGTTGGACTATTACAGGCTGTCCGGTCCCAAATCACTGGCCAATGATTTCGGTACAGATCTTATTTACCCATTAATAAAAAAACATTCCCTCAGTATCTATGATGCACTGGCTACGTATGTGGAACACATCGCTGATCAGGTAACCGCGGCACTGGCAAATAACAACGCCGGAACCTCAGCGAAAACGGACGGCAGTACGCAAAGGGACAACGACAGCAGCGCACAGGGCAAAGCGGACAACGGAATGCAAGGTGAAACCGGCTACGCAACGCATAGCGAAAAGGAAACCAGCTCGCAAGGGAAAGCGGTATCAATTGAAAATGCAAACACCCCGTTGCCGGATAAAATGCTGGTGACCGGTGGGGGTGCCTTTAATACTTTTTTGATTGAACGGCTCAGCGAGAAATTAAAACCACTGGGAATACAGCCGGTGGTTCCCGTGGCAGATATTGTAAATTATAAAGAAGCCCTCATCATGGGTCTGATCGGTGTACTTCGCTGGCGCGAAGAAACCAATGTATTGTCCTCCGTCACCGGAGCCAGACGCGACAGCGTGGGCGGCGCGTTCTGGATGGGGCAGGAGGGTTAAGCAGGCTGCAACAACATAAAACAGGGTATGCGATGCTACACCGATGTTGTCAACCGCCTGGTTATAACCCGAGCACCAGTTTTAATTTACCATAACCACCGCGGCTTACCGGTACCTTGTGGCCCGACCGTAACACGGCCACATGGTTGTCCTTTTCATACGGGTCAATGCGGGTGATGTGCTGGATGTTTACAATATAACTGCGGTGCGCGCGAACGAACTGCTGCTGGTCGAGTGCCTGCTCAAAATGGCTCATGGTTTTATTTTTCAGGAAATATCCTTCCGAGGTATGGATTTTCACATAGTCGTCCGCAGCCTCCAGGTAATAGATATCATGTACCGGGATGATCTTGATTTTACTTCCGTTCTTCACCACTACCCGCTGGTTCTGCGAAGGCGAAAGGGATGCTGTTTCGAGCAGGTCATCGGTTTTTGCCACCACCTGCCTCGAATGCTGCTCTTTCCATTTCGCAATGGCCTTATCGAACCGTTCCTGGTTGAATGGCTTCAGCAGGTAATCGATCGCATGCGCTTCAAACGCCTTAATGGCAAACTCATCAAACGCGGTCGTAAAAATAACGGCAGGTGCATTGTCGACCAGTTCCAGCATCTCAAACCCATTGATCTTTGGCATCTGGATGTCGAGGAAAATAAGCGAAGGCTGCAGTTGCTGGATCGCTTTTAATCCTTCAAAGCCATCACCGCATTCGGCCACCAGGTCCAGTTCGGGGTATTGCTGTAAATATTCTTTTACAATACTTCTTGCAAGCGGCTCGTCATCTATGATCAGTACTTTATTCATCTTGAATGTTTGAATCATTATTTGTGCGTCCGGTCTCAGGACAGCCGGTGACCACCGGGCAGGTCGGGTATGCGGACGGTTGTTGTAAAAATATCATTTTTTGCTTCGGTGCTGAGCAGGTCACTACGGGCGAATAACAGGTAGAGCCTTCGCTGCACAGACTTCAGTCCAAACCCTGTACCCTGGCGGGGTGTGGAGGTTTCAGGATCGTAGGGGTTACAGACCGAGATCACCAGCTGGCCATCCTGTTTACTGGTGGTAATGCGGATGACCGTTGCGCCGATGGTATCATAGAGGCCAAACTTAATCGCATTTTCCACAATCGGCTGCAACAGCAGTGCGGGCAGTTTCATTTCAAGTGATTCCTCATCCGATTCAATCAATGTATCCAGCCGGTTACCAAAACGCACCTTTTCAATATCGAGGTATAGTTGCAGGTACGCCATTTCTTCTTTCAGCGTTACCCATTGTGTTTCTTCTTTTTTAATGGTGCCCCTCAGGAAATCGGATAACTGCTGCACCATTTTTCGCGCTTCCTGCGGGCGGATGCCGATCAGCGCGTTGATCGAGTTGAGGCTGTTGAACAAAAAATGCGGTTGCAGCTGCTGGCGCAGTTTGAAAAGTTCGGCTTCCCTGGCCAGCCGTTCCGCATCCGATTTCCGTTCCTCGCTTTTCTGCTGCTCCTGCCAGTTGAACCAGATAATGGCTACCATGGTCAGGATGCCCATCACCAGGAAACCAATGCTGCCGCGGATAACGAGCGATTTGCGAAGGAAGGCCGGATAGGTATCGCCGTCAATGGCACCGGACAGCAGCCATTTGGTAATCACCACCCAGACGATCGTGAGCAGGATGCACATGCAGAACACGTTCATGTACTGGTTGATGCCGGGTACATAATACCGGATGGTATTCATCACCAGCAGGCAGGCCATCAGCAGCAGTACATTGCTGACAACGCTGTCGATTACCGCGTCCTGGACACTGAGCCCGAACCAGTAGAGCAGGGCCGCATGATCGGCCATCAGCAGCAGCCAGCTGATGCTGAAGATCACGGTAAACCGCCTGACGGAAAATAAAGATGCCGGCATAATGGTGTCAGGCTAGTTTAAGCAGCTGGTGCGTTTGGGTAAAATAGATATTCTCCGCTTTCTGGTTTACCGTCTGGATATAAGCTTCCGCGCTGTCGCGTTCCTCGATCCTCGAATACAGTTCGGCACCGTCAATCAGTTCGCTGATCTGGTACAGTTCGCATACATTAACAAACTGCCAGCGAACCAGCTGGTCTTTTGCATTATAAAAGGTGTCCTCCTCTTTTTTGCCGAGGTCCTGCGCCTTCAGGAATGCTTCTTCTTTGGAATGACCAGACACCAGCCGGAGCTGTTCGTCAAACTGGGGGGAATGGCCGCCCTCGCCGCAGATAATCTGGAATACGATTTTTGAAAGGTACCAATTCATAAAAGACAGTTGTGTGTTTCTGGAAAATGGGGTTGGTTTCCTGCAGGTGGAGTGAGGGTGGTCAGTAGCTTTTTATTTCCATTCCCCCGAAGATCATGGTGCCTTTGAGGATCAGTGTTTTTTTCGGGCCGTCATTGAGTACAGGCATTTTCCTGCGGTCAGAGATACCACCGAAGATGGTTACCGCTTCCGATTGGATCGCCCAGTTGGAGGGCACTATCAACGTGGCCCCGCCAAAGATGGCAGTTACTTCGAGCACAGCAGGCACAGTCATGTCGGCCTGGGTAAGATCCACTTCGCAACCACCAAATATATTGACCAGTTCGCCCCCGCGGAACGATTTGGATAGAATGATCCTTTTGTTGCCGCTGAATATGCAGGTGCTTTCCACGTAATCATCCGTAACACCCAACGGCTCATCGCCGATCATCCCCTGCGACACCGACTGGTTCGTTCCTGTTTCCCCAACGGGATCGAAAACAACCGGACGTTTTTTTTTTGGACGCAGCATAAAAACTGCACCGACCACGATCAGCACCACAGGCCAGATATGTTTGCGCAGGTCACCGAGGATTACGTAGTCGTTGATGAGGAAGGCCACGCCGACAATGATTGGGACAAACCAGCCACCATCACTGAATTTCTTTTTGATACCGGTGAAAAGTCCAATGGCAATCAGCAGCATCTGCCAGCTGAAAAGCCATTTGGGGATCGGTGCCCCGAAACTTTTGGCAAGTGCAACGCCGCCAACCAACAGGATGAATAATCCGGTCCAGACATGGCTGTTGCCACCCGAATCGTGCGACCATCCGTTCATGCACTTTTCACGTCTTTCTTTTCTGTATTGGTTCATGATGCTTGCTATTTTTCAGTAAAACTAGGGTAGTGGAGGCCATCCGGCAACTGCCTGTAGCCGACCAGCCACTAAAAGTCGGTGAACGGGGGAATGGGAGGGGTCAGCGGAGTTTTGATTATCTTCCGGGCCCAAAAAATCAACTGATGATCAAACGTCTCTTCCCTCTTTTCCTCTTAGGTTTTTCTGCATTCCCTGCACTGTCCCAGGCTGATAAGAAATGGGATGTTTCCAATCCGGGCGGGCCATCGAAGACCGTTTCCTTTTCAGTCAGTGAAGGCACCTGGATGAACCTGGATCTTTCGCCCGACGGAAAGACCATCGTGTTCGATCTGCTTGGCGATATCTACTCCATTCCCGCAACCGGCGGCGAGGCAACCCTGCTGAGGGGCGGCCGGGCTTTTGAAGTACAGCCGCGCTTCAGCCCCGATGGTAAAAAAATCCTTTACACTTCGGATGCGGGAGGTGGCGACAATATCTGGGTAATGGATGCAAACGGATCGGCGCCCAGGCAGGTGACAAAGGAAACATTCCGGTTACTGAACAACGGAACCTGGACACCGGACGGTCAATACATCATTGCCCGCAAACATTTTACTTCGGGCCGTTCGCTTGGCGCGGGTGAAATGTGGATGTACCATATCAGTGGCGGAAGCGGTCTTCAACTGACCACCCGCAAAAACGACCAGCAGGATGTGAACGAACCGGTGATGAGTGCCGATGGCAGGTACCTCTACTTCAGCGAGGACATGTATCCGGGTGGTTTCTTCCAGTATAACAAAGACCCGAACAACCAGATTTTCATCATCCGCCGGCTCGACCGCGAAACAGGGGAACTGACCAATGTAACCGGCGGACCGGGTGGCGCTGTTCGTCCGCAGTTATCGCACGATGGTAAACAACTCTCCTTCATCAAACGTGTGCGCACGCAGACAGTCTTGTTTATCCGTAACCTTGAAACGGGCGAGGAATGGCCAGTGTATGACAAACTGAGCAAAGACCAGCAGGAATCATGGAGCGTGTTTGGTTTGTATCCCGGCCATGCCTGGTCACCCGATAACAAATCAATCGTAATCTGGAGCAATGGTAAAATCAATAAAGTGGATGTGAATGCCGTGAACCAGTCGACCGTAATTCCATTTACCTGTAAAGTGACCCAGCAGGTCACCGATGCCGTGCGTTTCAGACAGGACTTCGGGCAGGACCAATTTACCGTACATGTAATCCGGCAGGCGACTACTTCCCCCGACCAGAAACTGATCCTGTTCAATGCGCTTGGTGCCATCTGGAAAAAAGAACTGCCCTCCGGTAAGCCGGTGCGCATTACGACCGATAAGACTTATGCCTTTACCAGTTTTGAAAGCGAGCCGTCCTTTTCGCCCGACGGTAAATCGATCGTGTATACTACCTGGAATGATTCGGCCTCGGGTGCTATTTATAAACTAGCACTTGCAGGAAATGCAAAACCGGTAAAAATTACAACCAGGCGCGGCATTTACCGCCAGCCTTCGTTTTCTCCCGATGGCAGGTGGATCGTATTCCGCAAGGAAGGCGGCAGCGATGCACTGGGTGACGGACATACCGCCCAGCCCGGGATTTATACCATGCCGGCAGCGGGTGGGTCTGAACAATTCGTTCGCAGTGGTGGTGATGTGCCGCATTTCAACCTGGAAAGCAACCGCATCTACTACCAGGAAGGTGGTGGTATGAACCGTACCTATTCCAGTTGCAAAATAGATGGCAGTGATGAACGCACCCACCTGAAAAGCACCTACGGTAGCCAGTTTACCCTTTCGCCCGATGAAAACTGGGTGGCCTTTATTGATCTCCATAAAGTTTATATCGCGGCGTTCCCTAAAACGGGAAAGACGGTCGACATTGGTGCAGGCACCGGCGATTTCCCCGTGAAGGTTGTTTCCCGCGATGCAGGTTTCAACCTGCATTGGAGTAAGGATAACCAGCAGTTGTTTTACACACAGGGTGACCAGTATTTTAAAATAAAGCTGGAGGATCGGTTTGGTTTTATTGCAGGCACACCTGACTCACTGTTCAGGGTGCCCGAAAGCGGGATCACGATCGGGCTGAAAGGCACGACTGATAAGCCATCCGGCCTCATCGCGTTTACCAACGCACGCATCATTACCATGAAAGGTGATGAAGTGATTGAGAGCGGCACCATCGTGGTGGAAAATAATCTCATCAAAGCCGTGGGCCGGACCGGTGAAGTGACCATACCTGCCGGTGCAAAAACGATCGACTGCCAGGGACAAACAATCACCCCCGGATTTATCGATGCCCATGCACATGGTGGCCATTTCCGTGGTGGGGTACTGCCGCAGAAACACTGGCCGTATTATGCCAACCTGGCTTATGGCGTAACCACCATGCATGACCCGTCAGCCAACAGTGAAACTGTTTTTGCGCAGAGTGAAATGGTGCGTGCCGGACTGATGACAGGGCCGAGGATCTTCTCGACCGGCACCATTTTGTATGGGGCCGATGGTGATTTCAAAGCGGTAGTCAACTCGATCGATGATGCACGCAGTGCTCTTCGCCGGACAAAAGCATTCGGGGCTTTCTCTGTTAAAAGTTATAACCAGCCTCGTCGCGAACAACGGCAGATGATCATTGAAGCCGCACGTGAATTGAAGATGGAAGTGGTACCTGAAGGTGGGTCCACTTTTTTTACCAATATGAGTATGATCCTCGACGGGCATACCACCATTGAACATAATATTCCCATAGTGGCAGTGAATGACGATGTAATCCAGTTGTGGAAGAATGCGGGTACTGCGTACACCCCAACGCTGATTGTCAGTTATGGGGCGGTGAGTGGTGAATACTACTGGTACCAGCATACCAATGTTTGGGAGAAAGAGCGGTTACTGAGGTTTACGCCACGGAGTGTGATCGATACAAGGAGCCGTCACCGCACCATGCTGCCGGAAGAAGAATATATGAATGGGCATATCCTGGTTTCCAAAACAGCGAAAAGGTTGATGGATGCGGGTGTTACGGTGAATATGGGCGCCCATGGCCAGATCCAGGGCATTGGCGCACATTGGGAAATCTGGATGATGGGACAGGGTGGTATGACACCCCTCGAAGCGCTGCGTACCGCCACTATCAATCCTGCCAAAAGCCTGGGCCTCGATTCGCTGATCGGAACCCTGGAACCCGGGAAATTTGCCGACCTGCTGGTCATGGATAAAAATCCGCTCGAAAGTATTTATAACACCGAGTCGATCCGGTACACCATGGTGAATGGCCGGCTCTATGATTCGGAAACAATGAATGAGGTGGGTAATGTAACGAAGCCAAGGACAAAGTTCTACTGGGAGCTGAATAAAAATGCGCAGAGTTTTCCATGGCACGACCAGGCAGAGGCAGATGCTGAAACCTGTAGCTGCGGGCAGCATTGATCTGTTGACCTGTGGGACGGACCAGCCACCAATCAATCAACCAGCTGGAAGCGGTCGCCGTCGAATAAACCAAGATCACTCAGCTTGAGGTGCGGGATCACCAGCAGGGCCATAAACGATAAAGTCATAAATGGGGAGCCAAGCCGGCTTCCCATTTTTTTTGACAGCTGGTCGATGCTGGTGTATGCTTCGGCAACCCGGTAGCCGTCGTCATTGCTCAAGAGTCCGCCAACGGGCAAAGCCACCAGTTGTTCCAGTTCACCCCACACTGCGCTGACCCCACCGGTGGCAGCTATCACGTTGTTCACTGCGCGGCAGAGACTTTTATCGTCGGCTCCAACGGCTACAATGTTGTGGCTGTCGTGCGCAACAGAAGAGGCGAGTGCACCCGCGGTGAGACCAAAGTTGCGGATAAATGCAACGGCTACCGGTGATGGTTTGTACCGGTTCACTACAATGATTTTGAGGACATCGATCGACGGGTTGCTTTGCAGGTTTGCTCCCGATGGGTCCAGCAGGTCTGCAACGGGCTGCAAATATTTGGTTGTGATCAGTTGACCGTCGAGTGCTTCGATTACAGGAATTTCAGTGGCATCAGGTTTGGGATAAATGATTGCAGTAGGATTGATGGGTTCACAACTGAACTGGTTGATGGAATCAGGCCGTGTGGTCCGGATGAATGACTTGCCGTTTTCAGCTACCAGTTCACCGTTGATCCAGGTTTGACTGACATTGAAATTATCGAGGTCGCTGACCAGGATAAAATCCGCCGGATCACCCACACGCAATAAACCAACATCCAGTTTATAATGCAGTACCGGGTTGATACAGGCAGCCTTTACTATTTTATAAATATCAATTCCTTTGGCAACAGCGCGAGCACAAAGCTGGTTGATATGGCCCAGCACCAGGCTGTCCGGATGTTTATCATCACTGCAGAACATGATCATGTCTTCATGGTCGCTCAGCAGCCCGATCAGCGCTTCAAAGTTGCGGGCGGCGCTGCCTTCACGGATCAGGATCTTCATTCCTTTTTGCAATTTACCCAGGGCTTCGTCGGCAGTAAAACATTCGTGATCCGTGCTAATGCCTGCATCGATATAGGCCTGCGCCTCGGCGCCGCGTAATCCGGGTGCGTGTCCGTCGACCGGTTTGCCAAGCTGGTGGGCAGAAGCAATTTTTTTCATGACTTCCCCATCGCCGGAAAGTACACCGGGGAAGTTCATCATTTCGCTGAGATAGCGAATTTCAGCACGGGCCAGCAGGCGGGCTACCTCGCCGGAATCGAGGCTGGCGCCTGCGGTTTCAAACGTAGTGGCGGGCACACAGCTGGGGGCGCCGAAATTGAATTTGAATGGAACGGTATTCCCGTTGCTGATCATGAATTCCACGCCGGGTAATCCACATACATTGGCGATTTCGTGCGGATCACTTACGGTGGCCACGGTACCATGAACTACAGCAAGGCGGGCAAACTCGGAAGGTACCAGCATAGAGCTTTCGATGTGTACATGGCTATCCGTGAAACCCGGCAGTACAAAGGGTTGTGGCGTTCCATCATCTTCGCCGGTTTCAATTATACCGGTGATGATCCCGTTTTCAAAACTGATTTCTGCCAGGTAGGTACGTTTGGCAAACGCATCCACCAACCGGCCTTTAATTGTAGTTAATGACATACTGTAAACTTAATTCATTCGGTCTGAAGTGGTGGAAAGGACGTGGTGGAATTACCGGGATTGAACGTGGCAGGCGGGGTGCTTTTACGGAAGCCTGGCATGGGTCCACGCAGTAAAACCTGAAATCCGTCGGTTTTACCTGGCCGCTGGCACGGTTTGGCAATGCATTTGCAAACTGCTTAGTCTAAAATCCAACTTATGATTAAGACCTGTGCAATTAACGTGGCCATGATCCTCGTTTATTATTTCTTCCTGGTGCTGGTGTTTTAAAAAAGCTCATGCGCATTACCATTAAGGTGTGTGTAAATAATCACTCATCCAGCAGGTCGGGCCTGCGGCTTTTGGTGCGCTCCAGTGCCTGGTCCTGCCGCCAGTCAGCGATTTTGCGATGGTCGCCGCTCATGAGTATGGGTGGCACCTGCCAACCCCTGAAATCAACCGGCCTGGTATAAACCGGTGGGGCAAGCAGGTTGTCCTGGAATGAGTCAAACAGGGCCGATGTTTCGTCGTTCAGTACACCGGGCAGTAACCTGCCGATACTGTCCACCAGCACAGCCGCTGCCAGCTCGCCACCGCTGAGCACATAATCGCCGATGGAAATTTCCATGGTGACAAAATTTTCCCTGATCCTTTCATCAATGCCTTTGTAGTGGCCGCAGATCATCAGCAGGTTCTTTTTGAGGGAAAGGCTGTTGGATGTTTTCTGGTTCAGTGTTTTCCCGTCCGGAGTCAGGTAAATGATTTCATCATAGGTCCTTTCGGCCGATAATTCCTCAATCGCTTTTGCCAGGGGCTCACACATCATTACCATCCCTGCTCCGCCACCAAACTGGTAATCGTCCACCATACCGTATTCATTGACTGCCCACTTGCGCAGCTGGTGTACACGGATGGTCAGCAGGTTTTTCTGCTGTGCCCTTTTCATAATGCTGTGTTCAAAGGGGCTTTGGAGAAGTTCAGGCAAAACGGTGAGGATATCAATAAACATGTCACAAAATTAAGTGGTGTTAGTTACAGCGGACGTTCACAGAGCGGACCGATGAATTGGTGCTTGCATCGTCGGCTATTACACGGATCCTGTAATTGTTGCCGGCTGTTAAAAGATACGGCTGGTCATAATTATACGATGCCGATGCCGGATGGATGTGCACGTGCAGGTATTCTTCCCCGCTGTCAAGATCGGAGATCTCGATATGGATTTCTTTTATATACCTGTTGTCGGTAACGGTACCTGTAATATTGATGGTTTGTGAACCGGTAAAAACCTGTTCGTCGGACAATGAAGTGAGCGTGATGACCGGGTTATCGCGGTCGGTACTTTCGGATTTATTCTTTGAACATGATGCCAGTGTCAATGCTAAAAACAGGAACGGCCAGATCACGAAAGCATACCTTATTGTTTGTACAACTAAAGGGAACAGGGTTTCACGCTGCTGCGATTGGTTAACTGGTATGGTTGGATGATTGTTCAAAGTTGCTGGTTGTCTTCCGGTCCCATGAAATCGTCGAGTTCCCGGCGTTCCTTTTTGGTAGGACGACCGATCTTGCTCTGGCGTTTGCCGGTATGGAAGCTGGCAGACTGGAACTGGATCCTTTCCACTTCTTCCGGTGGCGTTATATCGAGGTAATTGTTGATCGCTTCGGCATATGCCACCCTTTTCTCCAGCAGCCCGGTTACCTTGATGCGCCAGCGTTTGGCTTCGGTCTTCACTTCATATTCATCGCCCAGGTTTACACTGCGCGAGGGTTTCGCCTGCAGTCCGTCAAACTTCACCTTGCCCGAGTCGCAGGCATCTGCTGCCTGCGACCGGGTTTTGAAAAGCCGGATGGCCCACAGGTATTTGTCGAGCCGGAGTTTTTCTTTCATCGTCATAGTCTGTCCCTCACGCGAACTTATTCTGCAAAAAATTTATGGAAATAAGGAATGGTTTCAATTCCCTTATAATAGTTCTCCAGGTTATATTTTTCATTCGGGCTATGCAGGTTGTCATTGTCGAGCCCAAACCCCATAAACACGATCTTGATACCAAGTTCTTTTTCCAGGATGGAGCAGATCGGAATGCTGCCGCCGCCCCGAACGGGAATGGGTGCTTTGCCGAAGGTTTGTTCTACTGCTTTTGCCGCGGACAGATATCCCTTGCTGTCGATAGGGGTCATATAGGGTTCACCGCCATGGTGCAGTTCGGCCTCCACTGTTACCGAAGCCGGTGCAATAGATTTAAAATAAGCCAGCAGTTTTTCGGTGATCCTGTCGGACGACTGGTTTGGCACCAGCCTCGCAGAAATTTTTGCATGGGCCTTGGATGGCAATACGGTTTTTGCGCCTTCGCCGGTGTAGCCACCCCAGATGCCATTTACTTCCAGGGTTGGACGGATGCCGGTCCGCTCGTAGGTACTGTATCCTTTTTCGCCCCACAGTTCTTTCACGCCCAGTTCATCGCTGTATTCCTTTTCGTCATACGGCGCCTTGTTCAGCAGCTCACGTTCTTCCTTTGTTGCCACGGCTACGTCATCATAAAAACCGGGGATGGTGATGTGGTTGTTTTCATCGTGGCAGGAGGCAATCATTTTTGCCAGGATGGTAATCGGGTTGGCAACTGCACCACCATAGGTTCCGCTGTGCAGGTCACGGTTGGCCCCGGTTACAGTTACCTCGATGTAGCTTAAACCCCGTACGCCGGTATCAAGCGAAGGGTTTTCCATACTCAGCATGGAACTGTCGCTGATGAGGATCACATCTGCCTTCAGCAGGTCCCGGTTTTCGGAAACGAATTTGCCAAGGTTTGGTGAACCCACTTCTTCTTCCCCTTCGATCAGGAATTTTATGTTGGTGGTCATACTGTTTGTTTTAACCAGTATTTCCAGCGCTTTCACATGCATGTAGAACTGGCCCTTATCATCGGCCGATCCGCGTGCGAAAACTTTCCCGTCTTTGATCACCGGCTCAAAAGGACCGCTGTGCCAGAGTTCCAGCGGATCTGCCGGTTGTACATCGTAGTGTCCGTAAACCAGTACGGTTGGTTTTGCGGGATCAATTATTTTTTCGCCATACACTACCGGATAACCATCGGTAGCCATTACTTCCGCTTTGTCGCACCCGGAATCGAGCAGGCTTTTTTTCACCGCGTCGGCACACTTCTGCATATCGGCCTTGTGTTCAGCTTTCGCGCTGATGGAAGGGATGCGGAGCAGCTCGAGCATTTCGTCGAGGAAGCGATCTTTATTTTTTTCCTGATAATCTTTCCAGGTTTGCATGGCAATGTTTTGTGTGATGATGAAAGGGCAAAGATACCGAATTTAGTTGCCCGGGTTAGTCGGTTCCCGGCCTGGACGGCAGGTCTGTTTTCTTTGATCTGGATAGGGTTACCAGTATTACGCCGGACAGGATGATGATCAGTGCGACCACCTGCTGTCCGGAGATGGTTTCCCCTGCGATCGCCCATCCGAGGAACACCGCTACCAGCGGGTTTACGTAGGCGTAGGTTCCAACGATTGCAGCTGAGCGGACCGACAGCAACCAGAAGTACGCGATGTAACCGATGAGGGAGCCGATGAAGATAAGATAGAGCAAAGCCAGGAAAGATGACTGGCCAATCTGGTCGAAGGAGAACCGGGATGGTTCACCGTAGGCAAACGATGCCAGGAATGAGCAGATGCCCGCCCCCATCATCTGGATGGATGCTTTCATGCTGGTGCTGCCTTCCACTTTTGCGTATTTGGAATAAAGTGATCCGGTGGCCCAGCAGACGGTGCCGGCCATCAGGATAAATACGCTCCAGATTTTCATGCGATCGCCTGAAAAATCGAGCGACTGTTTATCGGCAAACAAGGTCAGTACGCCCAGGAAACCGACCAGTAAGCCAATGACGATCCACTTGTTGGAAAAATTAAATTTCCATTGTCTTTTATCGAGGATGATAAACCAGATAGGGACGGTGGCTACCACAATGGCTGCAAAGCCGCTGCTGATATATTGTTCAACAAAGGCCACGGCACCAGTTCCCATAAAGAGGGTCATGATCCCGGTGAGGGCGATTTTGGTAGTGGAGCTGACCGATGGTACCGGGTCTTTTTTAATTCTTGCATAAAGAAAAAGGATCAGTCCGGCGGTGGTGAAACGAAGTCCGCCCATCATAAATGGCGGTATGTCGCGGATGGCGATCAGCACGGCAATGAATGTTGATCCCCAGATCAGGTAGATGGCTGCGAAGGCGGCGATGATGAGGGATTGGCCGGGAGGCCGTTGGTCGGGGGTCATGGTAGGTATTTAAACTTCCTGTCTTATTCTTCTTTTTCTTTTTTAACTGTTACTGCCTTGGTCACTGACTTGATCCCGAACCGTTCCTTGATTTCGTCTACCGCTTTGTAGAGATTGAGTTTTTCCATTTTGTTTTCGAACAGGCTCATCTGCATGGTGAAGGGAATAAACTGCGAGAAGCGTACGCCCAGGAGCCGCACCGGACGGCCTTTCTGGTATAGTTTGGTGAACAGGTCCTTTACTTTCGCGTTCAGTACATCATCCAGTGCGGTATAGTCGATCGTTTCCTGGCGTGATACGGTTTCAAAATCATCATACCGTACTTTCACGGTGATGCAGCCCGCCAGCTTTTCGTCTTCCCGTAACGAGAACGCGGTTTTCTCGGTCAGCCTTACCAGTTCCTTGTGCAGGAAACCGGTGTCGGTGGAGTTGCTGTTGAATGTGTTTTCGTGACTGATGCTTTTTTGTTCCCAGTCGGTTGCAATTTCCGTACTGCCCACGCCATGGGCTTTATGCCAGAGGTCGTGCCCCCATTTGCCTGCATATTTTTCCATCAGTTCAATGGGTGTGCGGGCGATGTCCTCGATGGTATAGATGCCAAAATTCTTCAGGCTTTGTTCAGTTTGTTTTCCCACGCCGTTGATTTTTTCAATACCCATGGGCCACAGGAATTCTTTCTCGCGGCCGTGCGGGATTTGCAGGAAGCCATTTGGTTTTGCTTCATTGGTGGCCATCTTGGCGATGAAACGTGCGGATGCCAGGCCGCAGGAAATAGGGAGGCCGGTCTCTTTGGTGATCAGCGTACGCAGGTCTTTGGCATACTGTGTTACGCCAAAGAATTTATCCATACCACTGAGGTCGATATAGAATTCATCGATAGATGCTTTTTCAAAAAGTGGTACACGGGAGGCAATGATGTCGGTTACCCAGCGGGAGTATTTACTGTATTCACCCCGGCTGCTGCTGGTGATAATTGCCTGCGGGCAAAGCTGCATCGCCTTTTTCATCGGCATGGCTGAATGGATGCCGAATTTACGTGCCTCATAACTGCAGGCCGCTACCACGCCACGTTCATACCCCCCTACCAGCACGGGTTTTCCTTTCAACGCGGGGTTGTTGATGATCTCGACCGATACAAAGAAGGAGTCGAGATCGAAGTGGGCAATATATTTAGGTTGTTCAGCCAAGGTAAATCTCGAGTAAGCCGTCGGGTAGGGTGGTTACTACCTTTTTATTTTTATGATCTACTTTTTCCAGTGTTTCTTCGTGCAGCGGGATCAGTACTTCCTTTCCCTGGATTTCAATGCGGCAAAGGATCTGGTGTGGCTGTTCGATAATCTCCAGTATTTCGCCCAGTTCATCTTTCCCGTTGAAGATATTGTAACCCAGCAGGCTTACGGGGGCCGACTTTGCCGCCAGTTTCTTAAACTCCGGCTCAGGGATCCAGAGTTCTTTCCTCGTCAGCCGCATGGCTGCTTCCTTGGTATCGATTGTTTCCAATTTGAGATACACCTCTTCGTCGTTTTTTATACGCGTGCCTTCAATAAACCAGGGAAGGAATGAGTTTTTTTTGTCTTCCGTGAATACGGCCTGCAGGCCTTTCAGCGAAGATTTTTTACCGAGACTATGCGACAGGATCAGTTCGCCTTTCAGTCCGAAAGACGCAACCAGTTTACCAAGCCTGAAATATTCCATTTCAAAAATAAATGAGTTGTAAAATTACCGAAACGGATGCTGCCGGTGCAGCCCTTCCGGTTGACGGCAAAGCCCGGAAACAAAAAAGGCCATTATCGGAAGGATAATGGCCTTGGAAAAAAGATTGTAAGGACGATTTATCCTTGGTTACCACCTTCGCCCTGCGTACGTGCTTCTGGTCTGCGACCTGGCATCGGACG
>SDZZ01000806.1 GCA_004173255.1 Chitinophagaceae bacterium
GTCGTAACCTCGGGTTTTGAAATATTCTGGATAAAAGCCGGTTCAATGCAGGCGATTGTAAATGGAACCAGTTACCAGCTTGAACCCGGCATCGCCTGCTGCATACCACCCGGCCAATGGTACCAATGCGTACCGCCGGGAGATTTAGCCGGTTATCACCTGCAGGTTCCGGCCGACCTTTTATACCAGATGGAAAATACTTCAGCGTTGACAGTGCTTTCTGCCCCGGCATTTTTCAATGGAAAACCATTGCTGCTGTCCGTTGATGGATCCATGGAGATGGCGGGGGATATTATACAACGGATGGAGTACCTGCTGGCCAACCTGACACCAGGGGATAGCGAGATCCTGAAAGGGTACCTGCACCTGTTTTTGTTGTACCTGTCGCGGCCGGTGCAGCCTTTAACCTGGACCATACAGGGCAGGGAAAAATCGATCGTGGATGAATTCCTTTCACTGGTGCGGCAGAAATTTACCTGCCAGAAAATGGTAGCAGAATACGCCTCGGATCTCTGTGTCACCGCCTCCTACCTGAACCGCGTGGTGAAGCGGGTTTCCGGCCATACAGCCAGCCATTACATACAGCAGCAGGTGATACGGGAAGCCAAACGGCTGTGCAGGCACAATATCCACAGCATGAAGGAAATTGCCTTTGCACTTGGGTTCAGCGACATTGCACACTTCAGTAAATTTTTCAAGAATTATACCGGCGTAAATTTCAGCAGTTTTAAAAAGGATGTTCATCCCAGAAACCCATGCCCTCCAATTTGCTGATACGCGCATCGATCCGTTGTCGGCAGTCGGTTTGTTTTACTTCTTCAAGACAGGCTGCCAGCCTTACTTTCAGGTTGGCTGCCGCCATCCGGTGATCCCAGTGCGCAGCACCATCCGGTTCGGGTACAATTTCATCGACCAACCCGAACCCAAGCATTTCTTTGGCGGTCAGGTGTAGCTGTTCGGCTGCCTGTTCTTTTTTGTCCCATGTATGCCACAGTATGGCGCTGCAGCTTTCCGGTGAAGCAACACTATACCAGGTATGTTCGAGCATGAGCAACCGGTCGCCTACGCCAATGCCCAGTGCACCACCACTGCCGCCTTCACCGATGATGGCACAGATTACCGGCACCTGCAGCCTGATCATTTCAAATATGTTCCGCGCGATGGCTTCGCCTGCACCCAGTGTCTGCGATTCGATACCCGGATGGGCACCGGGTGTATCGATCAGGGTGATAACCGGTTTGTTGAATTTTTCCGCAAGCTTCATC